>JBHEKO010000436.1:0-11918 GCA_041859475.1 Candidatus Hydrogenedentales bacterium | reverse complement strand
AAGTGCGGGGCACCAGCGTGGGTTAACACGGCCCAGCCTGCACACAAGACCGAAGAAGGCGTTTTCAAGCAGGACTTCGTCGATCCACTTCATTGCAGGCCGGGTCGAAGCCGGGGTCTCTGTCGCGCGATGCCACTTGGTCATGGCCATGTTGGTGTGGGGGAAGACGAAGAATTCGTAGTGACGGCACTCGCGCGAAAACGCGTCGGCCTTTTCGAGAGCTTCGTGCATGGGCAGCGTATCGGCAACTTAGTGGAGCCGATACGACGGTACGAGTTTCAATCGGATTCTGGCGAGCACGCCGAGCGCGCCGGCCGATACGGCAGCGGCTTTCAGCAGATCCGATTCCGGCGGACACTCCACGAGCGACCCATCCGCTACTACCAGTGTCGCGGATTGGATGAACGTAGACAAGCACCCGAACCCCGTGCCCGTTCCGTGCGTGCCCGTGCTGACGGCGCCCGCGATGGACTGCACGTTGATGTCGCCAAGGTTGGGCATCGCCAGGCCGTGCTCGTCGAGGAGTTGGTTGAGACGCCACAGCTTCGTCCCCGCGTAGACGGTTGCCTCGCACGCATCGCGGTCGATGTCGGCCAATCCCTGCAAAGCGTCCAGGGAAATCAGGGTGCCGTCGGTGGCGACAAGCTCGGAGAAGGAATGCCCCGAGCCAACGACCCGTATCGGCGGCGGCCCTTCTCGAACCACACGCTGAAGGTCTTCCAGCGTCGATGGGGTCTCGATGCGCTCCGGCGCACACCGCACACGGCCGGACCAATTCGACCACTTCATGTTTCCCAAAGCGTCACCTCGCGTATCGGGTGCGCCAATGTAGTCGGCGGAAGGTAGGGAATCAACCCAAGGGCATTGGGTCGTGCCGCCAAACATCGAGTGGTGCCGGCCCAATCCCCAATGGTACTGTGATGGTCTCGTTGTCCATTGGGGGGGGAATGCCATGGCACGCGTATTGACTGTACTGGCAGCGCTTCTCAGCATGACCGCTTCGGTCTATGCAGCCGAGGGCGCTTCCACGAATGCCGCCCAAGCCGTCACGCCGTTCCGCTACCATCCCGAGGGCGCTGACATTGTGATCGTCAATGGCAAGAACCATTTCAACCGGCCGTTGTACGGAAGCAATACAATCTTCTTCGTGTACGCGGGCGACCTGCCGGAGTTTCTCCTTTCCATGCCGGGGAAAGGCGGAACGATGTGGCTGGGAATTTCGAACGGCACGGCATCGAAGTGGCTCTCGGAAGCCGAGACCGTCGTCGCCCGCTACCGCGCGGGCGCGATGCGCTACGAAATCCGCGACGCTTTGCTTGGCCCGGGTTCGCTCACCATCGACGTGGTTCCGATGAGCGACGCCGAAGGAACCTTTGTGCAGGTCAGCGCATCGGGGGATGCGGCATCGGTCGATCTCGTGTGGGCATTCGGAGGCGCGTCAGGATTTATGAAGGGCGCGTGGAATTTCGACACGGCCCGCTACACGCCGGAGGCCTCCTTGTTGTTCCAACCCAGCGATTGCGCAGAAAATGCGTTTACCGTCACAGACACGGCGTTTGAATTACGCGCGCCGTGTCATGGCCCGCGGCCCGTTGCCGGTACAGCGCCAGCGGGATCTACGCAGAAAGTCGCCGACGCCAGCGCGGCGCAGTCGCCGAACGCTCTCTGGGAATCGACGGCCCAGCAATTCCCGCTCCTCGCGGGCCGCCGCCTCCTGAAGGCGGGTGAGACGCTCGTGTTTTCGTTGGAGTGGCTAGCGGAAAACGGAACGGCTCTACCACCGGACCAAGTGCCGGTTGCGTTGGCCGCCGCCGAGGCCCATCGTGTCGCCATCGCCGAGCGTGTGCGCGTCACGACGCCCGACCGCTACATCAACGCGGCAGTCTCCGCGATATGCGCGGCCGCCGACGGACTCTGGGAGCCGCCCACCTACGCGCACGGCGGCGTGGCGTGGCACATGCCGTATCTCGGCTGGCGCGGCGCATATATCGCCAGCGAGTTCGGGTGGAACGATCGCGCGAAGACTCATTTCCGCACGTTTGCAAAATACCAGTTCCAGGAACCGGCCACAAGCCAACCGCGTCCCGACCCCGAGTACAACCTCGCCCGGCAAGCGCCCGATTCCGTGCTCTACACGCGGGGCTACATCCCCAACCATCCCGTCGAAGGCGAGAAGGGCCAGTGCGACATGCAGCAGGTCTACTTCGACCAGCTCTTGTGGCACCTCCTGTGGACGGGCGACCTGGAGTTCGCAAAGGAAATGTGGCCCGTCTTGCAGGAGCACTTCGCGTGGGAGAAACGCTGCTTCGACCCGGATGATGACGGCCTCTACGAGAATTTCGCCAACACCTTGATCAGCGATGCCCACCACTACAGCGGAAGCCCCTGCACGCAGGCATCGGCCTACAACTACCGGTCCCTGTGCATGGCCGCAAAACTCGCGAAGCTCCTCGGCAATGACCCCGAGCCGTTTCAGCGCGAAGCCGATAAAACGCTCGCCGCGATGAACCGCGTCTTATGGATGCCAGACCTGGGGTGGTACGCGGAATATCGCGATCTGCTGGGCCTGCAGCGTCTGCATCCCAGCGCCGAGCTCCCGTCGGTCTATCATCCAATCGATTCCGGCGTGCCTGACATGTTTCAGGCCTATCAAATGCTCCGCTATGTGGACACCGCGATCGAGCACGTGCCCGTGGAAGGCAGCGCGGCCGTTCTGTGGGCTTCCAATTGGGTGCCGTACATCTGGAGTACCCGCAACATTCTGCCCGGCGAGGTGTCGCACACGGCACTCGCGGGGTGGCAGGCAAACCAGCGCGACATGGCCTGGAACCTCTATCGCGGGGCCGTCGTCGATGCGATGTACGCGGGACGCGTGCCCGGCAATTGTGTCGGCACCTCGGAGCATGATGGACGTTGGAGCGGGGCGTGCACCGACTTTTGTTGCTCGGTGGGCATGTTTGGCCGTGGTCTGGTCGAAGGTCTTTTCGGGATCGTGCCGGACCTGATCGACGAGGAATTGTTGATTCGTCCGGGGCTACCACGAGACTGGGGATCCGCGTCTATCGATACCCCCGAAGTGGGTTATACCTACACGCGCACGGGCGAGACAGAGCGCTTCGAAGTGCGGTCGAAGCTGAGCCGCCCGGCACGCTTGCGGCTGCGCGTCGCGGCGTGCGCGGTACAGGTTGCCGATGTCACCGTCAACGGTCAGAAGACTGAATGGAGTTGCATCCCCGCAGTCAACGAACCCATGATTGAAATCCTCGCCGCGAACGCGGACGGGGCAACCGTCGAGATCCATTGGCAAGGCGATGCGCCTGCGCACGTGCAGTGTCCCAATGTCGTGGGGTTGGGCGAACCATTCGTCGCTCAATTCGGTTTAGCGCAAGTGCGCGAAGTGAATGACCCGCAGACGACGTTGAAGGATCCCGCGTTCGATGCGAGTCAATTGCGGGCTGTCGCCGCCGGACAATTAGGCCATCGAACGGCATTTGCACGACTCGAACAGGGCGGCCTCACGTGGTGGGCGCCGGTGCCGTTTGAGATTCGACCGCCGTTGGAAATCCGCGATACGAGCATCGATTGGCAAAGTGGACAAGTTGCGTTCGCACTTCGCAACAACACGGACAATCCAATTGCCGGTCCTGCTACGGCCGGATGCGCAGACGCGAAAGTAACGGTCGATTTGCAGGTACCGTCGCGAGCGCAGTCCGAAGCGGTTCGTGTGCCTGCGCAGAACCTCGTGCCAGGACACAATCCAATTGCCCTCGATCTCGGTCAAGGGCGCGTGATTGGCGGCGCGGTCGTGGATTGGCAAGCGCCCGCTCCCGATCGCCAGCTCGCATTCGAGTGCGTCGATCTCAGCGGCATCTTCAACGATCGCGTTTCGGAGATCTTCAAGCACGAATACCTTTCGCCTCGGTCGCCCTATTGTTCCCTTCAAATTCCGCTGCACGGGTTCGGCGACTGGAACTACTGCGGCAAGACGAATACGCCCGCGATTGACGATTCCGCGTTGCGTGCGGCGGCGGGCGAAGCGGGCCGGTTTGTAAGTCCGCAAGGAATTCCCTTGGCCACGCCCGGGCCCGGCGAGAAGCCCAACGTCGTGTTTACCTCGCAGCGGGACAACTTCCCCAAGGAAAGGGCAGTCCCCGTGGCAGGCCGGGCACGGCACGCGTGGTTCCTCGTGGCGGGCTCAACCCACCCGATGCAATCGCAATTGGACAACGGCGAGATTCTGGTGGCCTATGTCGATGGTCAAACGGAGCGGCTGCCCTTGCACAATCCGACGACGTGGTGGCCCATCGAAGCCGACTACGACACTCAAGTCGATGCTTTCTGCATCCCGGGTCCGTATCCGCCGCGCATCGATCTCGGCGTCGGACGCGCGACCCTCCTGGATTTGCCGTTGAATCCCGAAAAAGACTTGCAGGCGATCACGGTGCGCTGTCTCTCCAACGACATCGTGGTTGGTCTGATGTCAGTCACGATCTTGCGGCCATGATGGCCTGCACGTCGTATAGGTGAAGTTGGAGGGCCGAATGCATATGCGTCGCAAATCCCTGTACGCGCTCTGTGGCGTGGTTTCGCTATTCCTCTCTAATGCGTGGGCGCAACCTCGCGAAACGCTGAACCTCGACGGGGTCTGGGACTTCGCCACCGACCTCGACAATCAAGGCGAAGTCGAGAAGTGGTTTCAGCCTGGGACGGTCCTGCCCGCGATGCCCTTGCCGGGTTACGCCCCGACTGCGAACGGCAAGATCGTCGTGCCCGGCGTCTGGGACAATCAGGGCTACGGCACCGCAACCGACAAGGTCCGCCACAATTTTGTCGGGAAGGGTTGGTATAAACGCCAAATCGAGATTCCCTCTACGTGGGCGGTACGCCACATCTTTCTGGACATCACCGGCGTGAGCCGCTACGCCAAGGTGTGGATAAACGGCCGGTTGCTGGGCGAGCATATCGGTTTCCTGTCGATACAAGAATATGACCTCACCGCGTACGTTACGCCCGGCACGACCGCGGAACTCACGATTCAAGTCGACTCCAAACAGCGTTGGGAGATCGACAGTATGTACGGTACATGCTCGCTGGCCGATTACATGGACGTTGCGTGGGGCGGAATCTGGGGGCACGTCTTTCTTGAAGCGCGCGCCCGCGCGTGGTTGAGCGACTTGTTCGTGCAGCCAAACGTATCCGATTCGAGCTGTTCGGTCAGTGCGACGTTCAACGGTGCCGCCGATTCAGTGGATGGGGCGAGACTGGAGGTCGTTGACTCGAACGGTCAGCGAATTGGGGAATCGGCGTTGGCGTTTGACGTGAAGCCCACACCCGGGCAACCGGTGAACGTTACTGCGCTGATGCCCAGTGCGGCGCTCTGGACTCCCGATACCCCAATCCTCTACACGGCCCGGATGAGCCTGCTGAAAGGCGGCGATGTCATCGACGCGATTGAGAGCCGTTTTGGGATGCGGAAATTCACCGTCGATGGATGCCACATCTTGTTGAATGGCAAACGGCTGATGCTGCGCGGCCATGGCGACGACCATGTCTATCCTGAGCAGATGGCGATGCCATCCGACAAGGAGCTTTACCTGGCGCGCTTGCGTCTCGCGAAATCGTACGGCTTCAACTTCGTACGCAACCACAGCGCGATCATGCCTCCCGAATACTACGACGCATGCGACGAGGTCGGCATGATCGTTACGGCGGAGTTCCCGATCTGCTACCACATTTATCTTCCGGGCACCGGGTACATGTGGCTGGCCCACGCCTTGCCGGGCACGGATCCGGCTCCGGCAAACGAAACCTACATACGCGAGTGGACTGCGTCGATCGTTCGATACAGGAATCACCCTTCGATCTTCTGTTGGGCCAGGGGTAACGAACTGTACGACGAGCATCCGCACCGGGCGGAATTCCAGGCGATCGCGCGGCAGCACGACCCCACGAGGTTGTATATCGATTCAGACTCCGTGTCGCCGCAGGTGTTGGACCCCGCGAATGACCGCGACACCTTGGATTTCTACACGGTCCCCTTCAACGAATCGACCAATCCGCTCGAGAACCCCACGAAGTACCAGATGGCCCAAGCCAAGAAGCCCGTCATCGTGCACGAGGCCGGAAACTATGTCACGTTTTCGCGCCCCGATCTGATTGACGCATTCAAACACAACTTCAAACCCTTCTGGCTCACCACCGGCAAGGCAAAGCTTCTGGATCTAGGACTTCTAGGCGAGGCCGATCAATGGGCGGAGAAATCCGAGAGGCTGTACGCGCTGTGCAACAAATTCAACACCGAGGCGATGCGGCGCAATCCCTTTATTTGCGGTTACCAGTGGTGGAACTTTCAGGACTACTGGTGCACCTCCAACGGCATCGTCGACCACTACTTCCGGCCCAAGTCGATATCTCGGGAAGAGGTCCTCAAATACAACAACGACGTCGTGTTGCTTCAGGACGGGCTTGACCGGACCTATCGCGCCGGAGACCGATTCAATATGACATTGTTCGTGTCGAACTACTCCGCCGGCGAGCTCCTGGGCGAACTCGAGTGGGAAGTGACGATGGGGGGGCAGCCGATAGGCAAGCAGCAGGTGGCGCTGAACCCCGTGCCGCAAGGCGATGTCGCAGAGATCACGCGCGTTGCTCTTGATCTGCCGCAGACCGATTCGCCCGTCAAGGTGGCTGTCACTGCGAATATCTTGTCAGGAGAAAAGCGCTTCGCCAATGATTGGTCCACGTGGTTGTACCCGGCTGAGATCAAACCGGTCCTTTCGGCCACGCCCGTCTTCGCCGACGCGACGCAGCTGGAGAGACTGAACGAATGGGGCGTCGCGCCAATTGCAGCAGACGGCGTGTTGAACGAGCGCGCCGTCTACGTGACCGGCCAATTGAGCGACACTCGCCTGATCGATGCGATGGAACGTGGCGCCTGCGTCGTGCTTCTCGGCGATCTGGATCCCGCGCTGCCCTCCACTCCCTTGACCTACAAACCAAGTTGGTGGCACGGCACGACCAACGGCCAGATCAATCACGCAGGCACCTTCGTGTACGGCCACCCCGTTACGCGCGCGATGGCCCCTGACGGCTGGTGCGACGACGGATGGCTGCACCTGATTCAAGGCAGCCGCAGATACTCCCTGGAGAACGCGCCATCGCGTCCCAACATCATCATCCGCGCCCTGCCTACACTGGAACTGGTCGACGAGCAAGCGCTGCTGTTCGAAGTGGGCGTCGAGAATGGGTGCCTTATCGCAAGCGGATTGAACCACCTGGAGGCCCAAGCCCGGCCCGAGAACCAGTGGCTCCTCGCGCGCCTGCTGGAATACGCCGCCACCTTCCCCCAGCCGCAGGCCCAATGGCCTGCCTCGTTCCTGGGGGATGGCATCGCCGCTCCTTGAACGTTGCCGGCTTCTCGAGGGGTTTTGGAGAAGCGATTCTCTCAGTATGGGTTTGTATGTGTGTACCTATCATCCAGTCGCTTGTCTATCCCATTGATTTGCATTGATTTACGGAAACGTTATGAAAATCGAAACCTTAACTTTCGATTTTCATAAGTCTGCGCTACCTGTGGAGACCAAATCCGCCGAGACGTTTTCGCCGGATTTCGTCAAAGGGTCGAGCACATCAAGTGATTGCAGCCGGATTGTGTCTCGCCCGGCTCCGTGCTGTATAACGGCGCGTAGCGCTTCACCGTTCGAGACGTTAGGATAGTCAGACCATTGCATGTATCCGACTTCTGGCTCGAACTAACTTCTCCCGCCGGATAGCCTTTGGAATCGAATACAGGAAGGGAATAAGAAATCCCATCTCCGTGTCCTATTTGAAGAGGGCAAATCCGCAGTTAATCCCTATTTGGAGAGAATTCCATGCCAAGTTGGTTTACGAAAGTATTTGCGGGTAGCGCCACGAAGACGCCTCCGGCTGCGCCGCAAGCCCCTGCTGTTGGTGCGCCGAGACCTGCGCCGCGTCCGGTGCCGAAGCTGGACCCCGATGCGAGGCGCGTGGTGAATGCGCCGGTGCTTGCGGATTCGGGTTCCGAAATGGGGCCGAGCGCGGATATTCGGATCAAGGCGCGCGTCGAGCCGGGCAACGGGGCCTGCACGTTCATGGTCGACCGCCCGGTCCTTGAGGGGCATTCGGCGTGGTTTCCGGGCAAGCGCGCGGCAGCGGAATCGCCGTTGGCGATGGCGCTGTTTTCCATCAAGGGCGTGGAGACGGTTCTGTTGCACGACTACACGGTGACGATTCAGCGCACGCCCACGATACACGGCGATTGGACCGAGATGGCGCAGGAGATCGGCGCGTGCATCCGCGGGCATCTGATTGAAGACAAGCCGTCCGTTTCCGAAGCGTTCCTTTCGCGCGTGCCCCCCGAGGGCATTATGCGGGAACGCATCCAGCGGGTGCTCGACAACGAGATTAATCCGGGAATTGCGGCACACTCCGGGGCTATCCGGCTCGACCGCGTCGAAGGCAACACGGTGTATATCGAGATGCTGGGCGGTTGCCAAGGGTGTGCGGCCTCCGACGTGACGTTGCGCCAGGGCGTGCACGAGGCGTTCCGGAGCGCCGTTCCCGAAGTCGGCGCCATCCTCGACGTGACGGACCACGCATCGGGAAAGAACCCCTTTTACGCGCAACTGCCCGCAGGGATGGAGTAAGGACAGCCATGCCGAAGCTCAACAACTTCGAGATTTCGATCAAGACAGGCGAGTCCGGTGGTCCATGTCCGCCGACGTGGGTAATCAACGGGTTTCCCGTGACGTTTGAAGAGTACAAAGGCGGGACGGGGCCCGGAGAGGTCCTTGAGGCCAGCGCGGACCCGCAGAGTTTTCCGCACACGCTGCTGCTTCGTGGACCCGAGACGGGGTTTTGGGAATTGGATGAAGTCAAGGTGACCTATTTTCCCCAGGGCGAAGAACCCTATACGGTGCGCTTGGGAAAGGTGCTGCTCGACAGCAAATCGGACTTGAACATTTGGCATGAGCGGCCTCAGCCGGTGTTTGACGTTTAGGGCGGGAGTTCGACCGGTGACCACGGAACTGTCGAAAAAGCCTTGCTTGCCTTGCCGTGGCGGAGTCCCGCCGCTGGAGAGTGAAGCGATTGGCGGACTGTTGCGCCTGCTTGGAAACAATTGGCAGGTAGTGAAGAATCATCATCTTGAAAAGGAGTACGAGTTCAAGGATTTCAAGGAGGCCCTCGCATTCACGAATGCAGTGGGTGCAATTGCCGAAGAAGTGAATCATCACCCCAATATTCTCACTTCGTATGGCAAGACGACGGTCACCATTTTTACCCATAAAATTGATGGGTTGACCGAAAGCGACTTCATTTTCGCGGCCAAAGTTGAAGAGGCGAGCAAGGCGGCCTGAGACCCCGAGCGGACACGCCTTTCCTTTTTCGGCGCATTGACGGTACAATTGATGCGCTTGGGGGACTTTCCAGTCGCCGTGAAACCGCCGCCGATTTCCCCGGATTCCGCGCAGAATGTGCATCGCGGAACACCGGGAAACACACCAACCGAGATTTGCCATGCCGTGCAGCGATGTAACAGAGACCATTCAGGTGACACTTGACGAGCAGGACCAGCTCAAGGACTATTTCCTTGCGAAACGGACCTGCGGGCAAGGCGTCGGAGCGGGCAACCTGCTCATGGAGTGGTTATGCGGCAAGAGCGTGGAGGAGATTCTCGCGTATACCGCGGAGCAGTTCCTGACGGATCACCCAATCGACGATGAGTTGGAAGAGTTCCTGAGTCTGAAACATCTCTTTGCGTTGCAGGGCGTCCTTGAAGTCTTGACGGGAAAGCAGCCTGGGCGCAGGGAAGACACGTGCGCGGCCGCCGAGATCTCCTGCGAAAACGGCGACTTGGTTATCACGGGAGTCATCAAGGTTGACCTGGTGACCGAGAAGATCAAGTCGTGCGGGAATTGCCGAGGGTGCGGCAACTCCAAGAAGAAGGCCGTCGTCTTCCAGTAAAGGCGCTGCGATCAGGCGCTTGCGTGGGGAATCGGACGGATTGGCCGGACAAGACCAATACGCTGGCCGAAGCTTTAGCGCAACCTGCCTTTCTTCTTGCCCTCGTTAACCAATCGCAAATCAGGCTGTCTACATCGGATAGTGGTGTGTCTCCGGCTTTGGCGAATTCGGATGAGCTGACGCGGACGGCAGACTGCGTCTTCCGCGGAACTTAGACTGACGCTAGGCGGTGTGATACCATATGCCCATGGCAAAGGACCCATTGAGAAAGGCGCGGATCTTATTGCGCTTGAGTGCCGACCAGATGGGCATGCTGGCTGGGGCATCGGTTGCATTTGTCGTGATAACCATCTGTTTCTTTGTGACGCAGGTGGAAATCATGCAGACAATTTTGCGAACGGGTTTGGCGTTCGTGGTAACCTATGCTTCGGTCTTTCTCATGGTGAAGAGTATCCAATCCGCTACGCGGTCTGAATTGAAGTTGCCGCCGCCTCCAGTTCCTACTGGGGAAAGTGGGGGCGCGACGTCTCAAACGGGAGAATCCGGAGAATCTGCATGATTGGCATTCGTGGTCGAGTTTTTTTGACGATTCTTGTGGCGTTTATTGGCGTGTCGGCACAGGCGCAGGCGCCCAACCTCGAAATGATGGACCTTGTGTTGAAGGCGGTTCCGAACGGGCCGGTTGCGTTGGTATGCGGTGAGCCCATTCCCAACGACGAATTCCGCGACATGTACATGGGAGAGACCATTCGCTTCGCCCAGTTGAATCCAGGCAAGAGCGTCGACGATGAGATTCGCCTGGGGATCGCGCTCAATTGCCTGCGCGCGTTGATTGAGCGTGAAGTCCTGCATCAAGAGTCGGAACGGCGCAAGATTGGCATTGCGGAAGACAAGCTGCAGCAGGCTTGGGAAATAGAGATCAAGAAGCTTCAGGAGGCGCTCGTTCGCGACGGGAAGCAAGTAACGTCGGAAGCGGATGTGTTGAAGGAAGCAGGCACGACGAAAGACAAGGCGCTCCTGGAACTCCGCAAAGCGCTGATGATTGAAGAGTTGCGGAAGCAACTCATGAATGAGAATGGCGTAAACATATCCGACGCGGACGTCAAGAAGTGGTACGACGAGAACAAGTCCAGTACGCGCCGTCCGGACCAACTGCACTTGAAGCAGATTTTCATTCAGGCTGATTCGGCGAAACAAGGCGCCAAGCCCAAGGCTGGCCAAACGGTCGAACAACGCGCACAGGACGCCTACAACCGGATATCGTCGGGGCAAAGCTTCGAAGGCGTAGCGAAGGCCGTGTCGGATGGGCGATTCAAGGATCAGGGAGGCGACTGGGGATTGCGGCCAGCTTCCGAGTTTCCTCCGTTCATAGTCGAAGCGGCGAATCGCATGAAACCAGGCGATATCAGCCAGCCCATCAAGAGCGAATATGGTTTCCACATCCTCAAGCTCGTGGAGACTGTCCCGGGAGAAGAAGTCACTTTCGAAAAGGCCGCGCCGGATATCCGAAACATGCTCATGGCACGCAAAGGCGGAGACGCTGTCCGCAAGTTCACGAGCGAGGTGACCAAAGATCCCGCGAAGGTCCAGGTCTACCTCGATATCGAGAAGCAGTTGCGCACGCGGCCCGAATTGCTCCAGCGGTTCGCACAAGATTTTGCGGTCGAGCAGAAGCAGGCCGCGGGCGCGGCTGGGAAGAAGCCCTCCACAGGCGATGCCGAAATCAAGGCGCCCAAGATGGCGCCTACGAAAGCTCCCTTTCCGGCCACCGCTCCGCCGAAATCCACTCCAAGGCCAAAAGCGAACTAAAAGATTTGCTGTCGCGGGGCCAGACATCACGACATGTTCGAGGATAGCTGCGTCGAAGCGACGGGAATCGGTCAACGCCGTACATTTTTGCACTCAACATTTGGTGGTCCCGGACTTCTTGACCC
>JBHEKO010000312.1:0-6083 GCA_041859475.1 Candidatus Hydrogenedentales bacterium | reverse complement strand
GATCCGAACGTGAAAACCAAGACCATTGCGTTCGTGTTCTACGACGAGCAAACACGCCGGACCGATCTGCCCAGTAACGAGGTGACGCAGCAGATCATCTCGTTCTCGATTCCAGTGGGGGAGTGGGTGGACGTGAAGAACTGGCTAGGGGATATCCATCGCGCCGCGATTCGACGGCTCGTTGTCTATCTATATGAATTGCCGCCGCCGGTGGCGCACACCTATCGGTGGGAGTTTGAGCGTTTGGAGTTGGAGAAAGTGAACGGCGATGCGGATGCGCTTGTGGGCTCGATCAAGACGGATGCCGACGCTATGGACAAGGCGGCGCACCTTGCCACAAACGATGGTTTGGAGCTGAACCTCAACGCCAAGGGCGAGGTCGCCTCGATAGACTGCGAAGGACGCGCATTGGGGAGTGGGGGAGTCAGCCCGACGGGTCTCCTTGTGCGAGACGTGGGCAGCGATGGCCCCGTTGTGCGTGTTGGTGGGGACATCAAACAGGAACAGGGGACCGTTCGGCAAGCGGCGCGTCTTGAAGATCTTGGCCTTGCCGTCACGGCGACCTATCGCGCGGACGGACCTTTTGTCGAAGTGCAGGGAACGGTCTCGGATACACGCGGGCAGGATCGCGCTGTCTCCGTCTATTTTGCCGTGCCGGTTGCGGAGGCTCCGTGGAAGTGGTGGAACAGTGTGGCTGCGAGCCGCACAGCAGGCGGGGATGGAGAGACGTTGGGCAATTTCGAAGGCGGTGTCGAGTACGGCGTGCGCGGCGAGCATTCCAAGTACCCGCTGGGGGCGATTACGTGGCCGGACCATGATGGGCTGACGTTCGCGATACGCATGGATGAGCCTGTCGTGCATCGCATCGCCTACATACCGAAATTGCGTCTGTTCTATATCGCGTTCGATTTTGGCCTGGTTCCCGGAACGCGCGCGGACGGACGTCCGTTGTCGGAAGCGCCGTTCAGATTCCTGTTGTATCGCCATGATCCGGCGTGGGGATTCCGTTCGGCACTGCAGCGCTACTACGAGTTCTTTCCGGAGTTCTTCGCCAAGCGAGTCAAGAGCGAGGGCGGGTGGTACGTTTGGGGCAACGTGAAAGACACGCCGGACGCCAAGCAAGCCGGCTTTGGATTCCATTGGGGTCCCAGCGGAGCGGAGGCGGTTAAGTACGACAACGAAAATGGGTACTTGTCCTTGTCGTATATCGAGCCGGAATTGACCCAGCAGACGATGGGCGATTTCAAAGAAGCGCCGACAGTGGACGAGTCGCTTGCGCGATTCCGCAAACCGGTAGATGGCGACGGCGAAGAGATGGCTAAGGTGGAGAAGCTGGCGTATGCCGGTAGCTACACGCCCGGGAATTGGCTGAACGAGCATTCGCTGCGGGAGAGTCTTCAAACGGTTTCGCGAGCTGCGTTGGCTTCGGTGAATTACGGCGAGAACGGGAAACCGAGCGTGGGGATAATCCAAGCCCCTTGGATATCCGACAGCCAGTGGGCGGCCATCTTTCCATGCAATCTCGACCCGGATATCCCAGGTGGGAAGGGCTGGTTCGCCAGCCGTGTGTTTATCGATTATGCGCTTCGCGGTATGGACGAGCAGGGGGCGCACTTTGACGGTGTCGCGCTGGATTCGTTTGGGGGGTACAACCAATACTTGCGAGCCAATTACCGGCGCGAGCATTTCAAATACAGCAATGCTCCACTCAGCTTTTCGTCAACATCCTCGGTCCCCGTTCAAGTAGCCGCGTTCTCGTCGGTGGAATTTGTGCGCCAGCTTGCGAGCGAAATGCAGGCGCAGGGGAAAGTGCTGATGGCGAATTGCGCGTGGAACGTTACACCGGGTTGGCTCACGTTTGCCGCACCGTATCTGGATATTTTCGGGGCCGAAGCGCCGCAGTTTTCCGATCCCGATTTCATTCGCGCCAGCGCCTATCGGAAGCCATGCACGGATCTTCCGTACACGCCGCGCCCCGCATGGGAAGTGCCATGGCATTGGCTTCACGGCATCCATCCCGGGATGGGCAACGATATCGAGGCAATGAAACAGGTGACCGGACTGCTGCACGAGATGACAAACGCCGGTTGGGAGCCCATCACCGGCGCAAGAGTCAAACCCGAACACGTTCGCGTCGAGCGTTTTGGCTCCTCTGAGATGGTCTATCTCGTGCTGCACAATGCAGGCGAATCCGAGACACAGGCGGAACTCAAAGTCGACACGAAGATCGTCGGTCTTGCCGGCGCCACCGTCACGCTGAAGCCGCTAGGGCAAGCTGTCGAGCCCGAGAGCAATGTGCTAAAGGCCAAGCTTTCTCCACGCGAGACGGTTGTCTTCGTCATCCATCGAAATTAGGAGCCGCGCTTGTACTCGGAGCCCGCGTAGGTCCATTGTGTACGTACAAGGGGGAATGGTAGTAATCATGAGACCAACCAGGGCGACAGTTGCAGCCGTTTGTGTGTTTTCCTTCCTACTGGGGAGCGCTGCACTCGCGGAGTCTTTCACCCAGCCGCCGGGATGCTTGTTGTGGTTTGATGCGTCGAAGATTTCCGGCAATCCGAGCCCCGTTGCGGCATGGAGCGACAACTCCGGTCTCGGACACGATGCGACGCAGCCCGACGCGAACCGGCAACCCCGGTTTGAGAATGGAGTGCTGAAGTTCGGGGGCGATGACTACCTCACCGTGCCGTTGAAGCGCGATTGGAACGGCACGGATTGGACGGTTTTCGCGGTGGCTTCGCTCGATGCAGATACCCCCGCCAATTACCGGGGGATCATCGGCAACCGATTCGGAGAAGGAAGCGGCGCTTGGTGGTCGTTGGGCACAAAAGGGGATGGTACGCTGTATCTGGAACTGGCGGCGGGAGCGGGCGTGACGACCAGTGTGCTTCCAGCCAACTCTACGATGTGCATCTACTGCGTGACGAAGCAGGGACAACAGTTTTCGCTGTATCGCAACGGCCGGCTGATGGGGACGGCGACCTATGGCGACGTAGGCGGCCTGTCCAACGATTTTCGAATTGGCATGTGGTTCGGGGATGGGCAGGAGTGGAAAGGCGATATCGGGGAGATCATCCTCTACGACGGGGCCATGAATGCACCGGACCGCGAACGCATGGAGCAGGTTCTCTCAGAGAAATGGGGCGTCTATTTCGCGCACCGGCTGATGATCAAGGAATCGACCTGGCCCGCCACGATGCTCAGCTCGCGCACGTCGCTTCGCGACTGGTCGGCCAAGCAGGGGATGACGCAGCTCAGCGATGCAGCCGTATTGGAGTTGTGGGGGGTGATCGAGACGGAATATCCCGCCGAAGCAACCCGCTTCAAGCAGCTTGCCACCGAGGCCAACCGCACTCTGGCGGACTGGTTTCGCAACGACAAGGACTGCGCGGCCGAAATGGCATTCATCGCCGTGGGCGGAGCGCGGCTTCAGGCAAAGCTGGCGGCTCTGACCGCATCGAATGCTCCGCCGGACGATCCAAGCTGGCTTACCTTGGTGAACGAAGCGGGGGAGACGCGGGAAGCGTTCCAGGCCTGCCAGCGTCAACTGGATGGCATCAATGTGCCCGCACTGCGCCGCGCCATTGCGGACCTGTCGGCGAGTTTCCCCGAACAGTACGCCCGTGGACAGGAATTCGCGTCCCAGCTGAATGACCTTGAATCCCGCGTGCCCGACATAAAAGCGGGTCTGGCGGCTTGCGATGAGGCAGCGTTGGCGGAAGCCAACGCGATCCTCAAACTGCAACAGGAAGCGCTGCTCGGAAATCCGTCTCTTGACTTCGACAAGCTGCTGCTGGTCCGGCGCAGTGTGACGAGTCCGATGCTGGGCCTCGTTCAGAATTGGCAGAGCAACTGTATGTTGCCGCACGACGGGTTCGACAATGAGATAGCGATGATGTCGCCCGTGACTCCCGATGGCCAAATGACGACGCTATACAAACCGCAGGCACCGGTATTCGTCGGCGACGTGGATCTGAATTTCGATGCGGACCGCATGCTGTTTTCGTCCATTGGCAGCCTTGACCGCTGGCAGATCTTCGAGATTGGCGCGGACGGAACGGGCTTGCGGCAAGTCACGCCTGGCGACGAACCGGACGTGGACAACTACGACCCGTGTTACGCGCCGGACGAGCGGATCTTGTTTTGTTCGTCGGCCTTCTTCACCGCTGTGCCGTGCGTCAATGGCTCTTCCCGATGCGCGGTCTTGTACAGCATGAATGCCGATGGTTCGAATATCCGTCAGCTTGCGTTCGACCAGGAGCACAACTGGTGTCCCACCATGTTGCCCAATGGCCGCGTGCTCTATCTGCGCTGGGAGTACACGGACACGCCGCACTCGCACGACCGTGTGCTGTTTCACATGAATCCGGACGGCACCGATCAGCGGGCCTACTATGGCACCAATTCGTATTGGCCGAACTCGTTGTTCTACGCGCGCCCAATTCCCGATCACCCGACCCAGTTCGCCGGCATCGTGACGGGCCACCATGGCGTTCCCCGCATGGGGGAATTGGTGTTATTCGATATTGCGCGCTGCCGGCGCGAAACGGAAGGCGCCGTCCAGCGCATCCCCGGTTGGGGTCAAGGCGTGAAGTGGGGCGGCAGTCTCCACAAAGATTCCCCCTTGATTTCGGACAATCTCGTGGACGCTTCATGGCCGAAATTCCTGCACCCCTATCCGCTCAGCGATAAGTACTTTCTGGTCTCGTGCAAGCCCACGCCCGATTCGCTGTGGGGTATCTACCTCGTGGATGTGTTCGACAACATGCTGCTGCTCAAGGAAGATCCGGTTACGCCCTGTTTGAACCGGTGCCGTTGCGTATGACAACGAGACCTCCTGCCATACCGGATGTGGTCAAGCCGGAGCGGGACGATGCGCTGGTCTATCTCGCGGACGTGTACGCGGGAGGCGGGCTGCGCGGCATTCCCCGGGGCGAAGTGAAGGCGCTCCGCCTCTTCACCTATCACTTCCTCTACCCCAACATGGGGGGGCCGCAGGCTGTCGTGGGCATGGAAGGTCCGTGGGATATGCGGCGTACCCTTGGTACGGTTCCCGTCGAAGAGGACGGCTCCGCGTACTTCAGCGTTCCCGCGAACACGCCCATTTCGATCCAGCCGTTGGACGCCGAGGGCAAGGCGCTGCAACTCATGCGCAGTTGGTTCACGGGCATGCGCGGCGAATCGATCTCCTGCACGGGGTGTCATGAAAGTCAGAACTCGGCGCCGCCCGTCTCGCAGACGACCGCTTCGCGCCGCGCGCCTTCGGAGATTGCACCGTGGTACGGACCAACGCGAGGATACAACTACGACCGTGAATTGCAGCCGGTGTTGGATAGGTATTGCGCCGGGTGTCACGACGGCAAGTCCGAGATCCCCAACCTGAAAGACCGCACGCACATCACGGACTACAGCAGTGTCTTTCATCACGGCGGCGTGGACGCGGGGCACTTCTCCGTCTCGTACGTGAATCTGCACAGGTTCGTACGCCGTCCGGGTCTGGAGAGTGACTACCACCTTCTGACGCCCATGGAGTTTCACGCGGACTCCACGGAGTTGGTGCAGATGCTGATCAAGGGCCATCACAACGTAAGTCTTGACGAGGAAGCATGGGACCGGCTGATCACGTGGATTGATTTCAACGCCCCGTTCCATGGAACGTGGACGGAAGTCGCAGGCGCGGAACGGGTCGAGTCCCCCGCGCGGCGGCGTCGCGAACTTCTCAAGAAGTACGCAAGCATGTATGTCGATCCCGAAGCCATTTTTGAGGCGCCAACCGCGCCGATCGATCCCATCATCCCCGACCAGGCTATTGCCGATCAGCCGCTGGTCACGTGCGACGGCTGGCCGTTCACGTCCGACGAAGCGAAGCGTCGCCAAGATGCTTGCGGGCCTTCCGAGCGGACAATCGACCTGGGCAACGGAATCGTATTGCGACTCGTGCGTATCCCGGCAGGCAGCTTTGTGATGGGCGATAGCCTCGGCCTGGCCGATGAGCGTCCCGCCCATGCCGTGCAGGTCTCCAAGCCCTTCTGGATGGGTGCTTGCGAAATTACCAATGCGCAATTCGCCTGCTTCGACCCAGA
>JBHEKO010000306.1:0-13329 GCA_041859475.1 Candidatus Hydrogenedentales bacterium | reverse complement strand
CTGGGTGTAGGCTTGGTCAAGGAACGTGTCTCTGAGCCACGCGATGGTTTCGACGCCAACGCCCCTGCCGATAGCGCCTTCGGGCGTGAAGACCGGGGAACGATCGGACAGCTCGACGCGCTGGCGCGAATACCCGGTCCGGTTGACGTTGGCGATGTTGTGGCCGGCGGTATCCAACTGCAATTGCGCCGCGTGGAGTCCCGACCTACCGATGTCGAGCGCGCTGAATAAGGTTCCCACGGACACCTCCTGTATCGTGCGACCGCTTGGTTGCCACGCTTCCATGCGCAGCCACAGAACGGCTTACCAAGCGAGAGAGCAACCCGCATTCCCATTATCGGCGGAAGGCACAAGTCCCTTTAGAGAATAGAATTGTGGAAGCCGTATCGCGTGAAAAGGACACTCGGACCGGAAATTCTTTCCCTTCAACGGTAAAAGCTGCCATCGAGACGAGAGGGCTCGGTCGGAGAACTGAGGGAAGGGCTTGCTCTCCCGTGCGGGTGCATTTCGGGCACGGATGGTTCGGGGAACCGTCCTCGTCGCGTCAGGTTACAGAACAAGGGGGTCCTCCGTCGAGACAGGGGCCGAATCGCTACATTTTCTCCGAGTACTCCGGCGCGGGTCCCGTGATCCAGTGCAGTTGCTGGGGTCGGTCCTTGCGTCGTGCAAAGAGGTCGAGCACCGCTTTGCGACCGGCATCTGACAAATGCGCGAATCCCTGGTCATCGAGCCAGCCATTGCTGGTGGCCAGCGGTGTTCCGTAGTGACGCACGCCGAACTCGGTCCAACCCCAGTGCTCCACCGCACGCCAATTGCACGACCAGAGCACGTTGCGGTAGTTGGGAAAGATTCCGTAAGGCCAGACCGATGGACGGCTGTGACTATCCTGATAGCACCCATGCGCCATGATGGCGTAGGGGGGCACATCCAACCAACGGGTCCTATCATCCGAGGTGCCGCCGATGCAGTCGCTCACCAAGAACGCCAGATCCTTGCGATAGGCGGTTGTGGCCAGAGTGAGGTCCCGCACCAAGCGCATCATGACCGGCGCCAGATAGGTCTGCTTGGCTGTTGCCGCTCGAATCATGAAAGTCTCATCCCACACGAAGGCATCGATCTCGGAGCCATACTCCGCAAGCAATGCCTTGTGATAGGCCAGATACCAACCGTATACGCCGGGATTGCTCGGGTCCTGGGTGTACGGTTTTCCGACTGTGTCCGGACCATTCCATCCGCCCCAGGAAAGCACGCGATCCTCGGCATACCGGTTGGCGCCCTCGCATGCCGTCAGCCCGTCTGCGAAATACAGCGCCACCCGCAGCCCCCTGTCCTTCGCGTAGCGGATGCGCCTGTGCATCTCGTCTTTCGTGAATGGGACGGGCTCGGACGTGGGAAACCCCTTGCCTTTCATGGCAACGGCATTCGGAAAAGCGGTCCAGGAATCGTCGAGGCGGCCACTCTCGGAGTCAAACGTGTACCGCCCCAACAGGTCATACCAGCCATGCAGCGCAAACACGATCTTGCCGCGATCCACCTCTTGCACCGATTGCTTCACGGCATCGATATCTTCGAACCAGCCCTTGCCACCGTGGCTAAGGTAATCGTAATGTTGCCAGGCCACGTTGTGAAGCCACTCCGGGCCCGGCGGTATATCGCGCAAGGCTGTGGCGTACCAAGCAGCTATGGCCTCCTCCTCGCCGCCGTCGTGAAAGACCGACCAGACTGTTCGTCGAAACGGCTTCTGCATGGGCAATGCGCCGGTTTGGAAGACGACCGCGCCTTCGCTGGACGGACCGTCCAGCGAGAACAGCACGCCACCGAATGGATCGACAGTGGTCGTAATGCGTCTATTCGCCTTCTGGGACAACATGCTGAACATGGGTATAGCCAGTTGAGACGCCTGCTCAAGCGGCGAATTGGGGATGGGCGCGCACATTGGAAATTCCCAGCAACCGGCACGTTCCAGGGAGAATTGCTCGCCTATGCCATCCTGGCGCGGGATAAAGGCACTCCGGACGTCCGTGGCAGCCAGGAAGTTGAACGCCATTCGCAGTTCAATCTGAGGTTCAAAGGGGAAGGTCTCCGGTACGACGGCAATGCTCCGTTTCAATACGGGCCACGAGCCAGAGGTGGTGAGTTCGATGGCATACTCGAACCTGAAGACGGCCTCTCCAGAGTATTCAACGACGTACGTCACCCCGCCCGATTCAATTCTCATCGATGTCGGACCCGGCGTGGCCGCAACGGGTTTGCCATCCCGTGTATACAAGCGCAATTCGGGCAGAAAACCAGAGGGTGCGCGTTCCGGCACGATCCATTCTCGATGATGCGCGTCTTGCAGGCCAACAATATGGCCCTCGCTGTCGGCGCCTATGGACCAACCGCCAGCGGAGTAGGACCAGGCGGGCTCTGCTGCGGCACCGGCGCAGCAGACAATTGTCACTGTCATCACGCCTCGAAGTGCCTGCTGGAACATAGCCGATCCTCGTTTATGACATCGTGTGGGCGCTGCCTGTTCTGCTCAATGTCGCTGACTTCTGTCACCGCGGCAATGGTATTGCATCTCCCCGCACAGATTTCAAACCACGTCTTGTGAAGCATGTCCACTGCGCGAATGGAGAGGACAGGACAGGACATCCTGCCAGACCTTGATGCCGCACTTTGGTGAGAAACCCTCTGTCGGGAGCATGGAGCCTCTAACAGAAGCTCAGGTTTTGAAGATGCAACCGAGGGCCGCTGCCCCGCCCTACTGGGGAGCCAATCAGGAGACTGGCGGTCCCAGAGGGTATTGTCGGAAGCTCTCAGGTAAGTGGAAAAGTGTACCGATAGACCTCTTGGGGGTCTTCGGGGAAGCAGTGGGCTTGACAAGACGAAATGTGTTGTGGAACAATCATGCAATCGCTTGCAGCAATCGCTTGCAGCAATCGCTTGCACCAAGGGATTGTTTGAGCCGACTGGCCGAGCGACTATATAAGTAGCTACATAGGGAGAAACTCAGGAATGCCAGGAAGAAGGGTTACTAATCGAGATTTGGCATTGGAGGGCTGGACAAGGCGGGAATTCATGGGGGTGGCCAGCGGGAGTATTCTTGCGTCGGCCATGATTGCGCAAACGGCGTCTGCGGCGCCAAGCGAGCGCGTGCGCCACGCGGTCATCGGATTGGGCAACCAAGGCCGCCTGCATGCAAATACACTGGCGGGATTTCCCGATTGCGACATCGTGGCTGTATGCGATGTAGATCCTGTGCGACGATCCGCAATCGTGAAGAATCTGCCGAATTCCGAACGCGTGGAGCAGTTTGAAGATTTCCGGCGGTTGCTGGAACGCAAGGACATCGACTCGGTCAGCGTTGCCACTCCGGACCACTGGCACACGTGGGTAGCCCTCGCGGCCTTGCAGGCAGGCAAGCATGTTTACGTGGAAAAACCCTGCTGCCACAACGTCCGGGAAGGTGGTGTATTAGTCGATGCCGCCGAAAAGTCCGGCAAGTGCGTGCAACATGGCACCCAGGGCCGCAGCAGCAAAGGGATTCAGGAAGGTGTCCGGTTCCTCCGGGAAGGGAATCTTGGAAAGGTCCGCGCAGCCAAAGCCATCAACCATCAACTGCGCGGACCAATCGGCAAAGAGCCGGACAGCGAACCGCCGCAGGGAGTCAACTATGACCTGTGGCTGGGACCCGCGCCGTTGCGTCCGTTTTCGATGAACCGATGGCACTACAACTGGCACTGGTTTTGGGCATACGGCGGTGGCGATATTGTCAACGACGGCATCCATCAAGTCGATCAGGCGCGTTGGGGGTTGGGGGTGGGCCTTCCCAACGCCGTGAGCGGCCCCGGAGGCCAACTCTCCTACGATGACGACCATGAGACGCCGGACACGCAACTGGTCGTCTATGAGTACGACGATTGCCACCTCATTTACGAGATGCGCCTGTGGACGGACTATCCGCTTGAAGGTCAGGACAACGGCGTTGTGTTTTACGGAGACAAGGGCATTGTCGAGATTGGTCGGGCGGGGTCCAGCGTGACGTTCATCGGGCAACCGAAGAAGAAGCTCGGCGACGGCGCGGATTTTCCGGCCAATCTTCGCAACTTCATCGATTGCGTCAAAGCGGAAACACCGGACAAATTGAACTCACCCGTCCGCGAAGGGTTCATTTCTGCGGCCTTGTGCCATTTCGGCAACATCGCGACACGCGTGGGGCGAAGGCTTGTGCTCGACAAGAAGGCACTCCAATGTATTGGAGACCTTGAGGCCAATGCGTTGCTTGGACGGGAGTACCGCGCGGGCTACGAATTGCCGGTCGTGTCTTGAGAAACGCGGATGGGCCGCGGGTTGAGGGAGATTTCGGAATGAGACGGTGTGCGATATGGGCCGCGAGCTTGTTACTGAGTGCGTGGGCCGCGCAAGGGGCGGAATCGCCTGTGCGGTTTGAGCAAGAATCGGGGGCTTTGCGGATTTTCGTGGACGACAACTTGTTTGCCCGGTATGTGTACGAAGACCCGAAGATCCCGCGGCCCTACTTCTGCGATGTGCACGCGCCCAACGGAGTGCAGGTTACGCGGAACAACCCGCCCGTCGAGGGCGTGGACCCCACGGACCACGCGGACTTACACCCGGGAATCTGGCTGGCGTTTGGCGACATCAACGGCGTTGATTTCTGGCGCAACAGCGGTGCGGTGAAGCACGACAGGTTTGTAGAGTCTCCGACCATTGGCGAAGCGTTCGGCTCGTTCGCAGTGAAATATGTGTATCTCGCACCCGATGGGCGCGAAGTCTGTCGAGAAACGGCGCGATACACGGTTTCGCATCAAGACAAAGGCATCCTGCTCACGGTGGACTCCGCAATCGGATCGCGTGAACACGAAGTTGTCTTTGGCGACCAGGAAGAAATGGGTTTGGGGCTGCGCGTCGCGACGCCCATCACCGTCAAGAGCGGCGGGTCAATTCTAAACAGTGATGGATCGAAGAACGAGGCAGGCGTCTGGGGTAAGACGGCGGCATGGTGTGCCTATCAGGGCGCGTTCAACGGTGAGACTGTGGGCATTTGCCTCATGCCCTATCCCGATACGTTTCGTCCCTCATGGTTTCATGCGAGGGATTATGGGCTGCTGGTCGTTAATGCGTTTGGTCGCAACGCGTTTACCAAAGGTGAGAAGAGCAAGGTGGTGGTGAAGCAGGGAGAGCAGCTTCGGTTAGGGTTTGGCGTCTATGTTTACTCGGGTGGAGAAGCGCCGTTGCCCCAGGTCTACGAGACGTACAAAGCGGAAGCAAAGAGGGGTTCCTGGTAGCTTGGATTGGGCCACGTTGTCTAGAGGGAATGAACGTGCAGTGCAAACAGCGCGCAGATAAGTCTTCTGATATCGTTCCGCGGGGGTGCGTGGTCGGGGTGATCGGCTTGGGATTGGTTGGACGGGCCTTGGCGCGGAGGCTGTCTCATTCGGGTTACTCCGTTATCGGATACGATATTGCGGAGGGTGCCCGGTCGCTAGCCCTCGAGGCCGGTGTCGCGGTTCTTCCTGATGCACGGGCCGTCGCCGAACGTACCACAACCATTTTGTTAAGCCTTTTGACATCCGAGAATCGGCAGGCCTTGTGTTGGGGAACGCAGAACCTGGTCGATGCTCTTGAACCCGGAACCCTGCTACTCGACACGACCACGGGCTGCCCGGAGGACATTGAGGCAGATAGCCGGCGTCTCGCCGAAAGCGGCGTTAAGCTGGTGGACGTTTGTCTGTCGGGGTCGAGCAAAGTAATTGAGGATGGTCGAGCCTTGGCGTTGGTGGGCGACACAAAAGACAATGCTGGTTATGAAGCGATCCTTAAGGCCATTTCCGGCGCCCAGTACTATTTCGATGCAGCCGGAGAAGGCAACCGGGTGAAGCTCATCGTAAACCTGGTGTTTGGATTGAATCGCCTGGCTTTGGCGGAGGCGTTGGGCCTTGCCGACAAAGCCGGCTACGACATGGGCGCCATTCTCGACCTCCTTCGGGCCGGGGAGACCTATAGTGTTGCGATGGACACCAAAGGTCCAAAGATGGTCTCGGGAGATTATGAACCACCGGTGGCCCGCCTTGGCCAGCATGCGAAGGATGTGCACCTTATCCTGGACTATGCACGTCGCGTTGGCGCTTCCGTCCCCGTGAGCGAGACGCACAGCCACCTTATTGATGAACTGGTGCGGAACGGTTGGGGTGACCTCGATAACGCGGCGATATTCAAAGCCTATCGACGTTAGCCGGCGTTCGGGAGGCGAGGCCGGCTATTCCGGCTCAAAATGGCAATGAGGGGAGGTGCATGTGGATAGAGTGCTCTTGGTTATTGGTGACGGCGCGGAAGTCATCGACACGATGGTGCCCTATTACCGACTGAGCGAAGACTTCCAGGTGGTGGTCGCCGCTCCGGAAAAGCGGACCTATCATCTGGTACAACACGAGCACGACCTCGGTTGGGATATCACAGTAGAGATGCCCGGATACACGTTTGCGTCCGAAATCGCCTTTCGGGACGTTGATCCGAGCGACTACATTGGGCTTGTGTTGCCGGGAGGACGCGCACCGGAATTCCTGCGATACGATCAGGATCTCGTTCGCATCGTGCGCCACTTCTTTTCCGCGCAGAAGCCGGTGGCCTCGATTTGTCATGGCGTGGAGATTCTGGCCACTGCCGACGTTATTCGCGGCATCGAAGTCACAACAATTCCACGCTGCAGGTTCGATGTGGAAGTTGTCGGCGCACTCTACGTGGACAAGCCGCTTGTCATCTCCGGCAACCTCTACTGCTGCCGGTTCAAGCGAGAGTGCGCGGCTTGGATGAAGGCTTTTGCGGTAGCGCTGAAGAATCAAGGCGGGAAACGCTGAGGCCTGTGGACGCTAAGCGCAATTGACTGGCAAAGAGGTCGTGATTAAGAAAGGGCATTCCATGTGGGTTGAGGATAAATGGCGTGTGCTTGCAGCGGGAGTCCTGGGGTGGTTGTTTGCGGGTGTTCAGTTGGCCTTAATGCCGTTCGCCGCATTGACCATTTCCAAGGATTTGATGGGCGACTCCTTCAGCGCTGCCGGAGGCGGCTCGTGGTTTGCCGCCTACACGGCAATCACCATGTTGGGGGCGGGAATAGGCGGCATTGTGTTCGGAAACCTCGGCGACCAGTACGGTCGCAGCAAAGGGCTTGCCTGGAGCACGCTTTGCTACACGCTTTTCGGGGTGCTGGGGTACTTCGCGCAAAGCCAGGAACAACTGATTGCAATGCGGTTCATGGTTGGAATGGGTGTCGGAGGCACGTGGCCCAACGGTGTGTCGCTTCTGGCCGAGTTCTGGGACAAGATGTCGCGACCAGCCCTGGCAGGCCTGATGGGCGCTGCCGCCAACTTGGGTATTCTGCTGCTGTCACTGGTCGGTAAATGGTTTGTCGTCACGCCGGAGACGTGGCGTCCGCTGATGCTTATAACAGGGAGCCCCATCCTGCTCGCGGTCCTTCTGCTGTGGTTCTTGCCCGAATCACCCAAATGGCGGCAGAGTCATGGCTCGGACAAGTTGCGCGCCTCCGCATTGCCTTTGGGCGAATTGTTTCGCCGGCCCTTGTTGCGCGTCACGGTTCTGGGCATAAGCCTCGGGACAATCCCGCTGCTAGGTGCGTGGGCATCCAGCAAATGGATGTTGCCCTGGGCGGACCAGATAGGTGGGGCCGTGAATCCAGACTACAAAGCAATCACGCTTTTGTGCTGGTCGACCGGAGCGACGATTGGCGGCCTGGCCGGGGGGTATGTAGGACAATTGCTCGGCAGAAGACTTTCGTACGGCGTGATTAGTTTGTGTGCCTGTGCGATGAACCTTTTGATATACACGCAGCTAAAACCACTTGAACCAGCCTTTCTGCCCGCGGTATTCGTCCAGGGGATAGTCGGCACGCTGTTCTTTGGTTGGCTCCCCTTGTATCTCCCCGAGATCTTCCCGACACGTGTCCGTGCGACGGGTATGGGCATCTCGTACAACTCGGGACGGTTCCTGACCGCGGCCGGGGTTATGGCCTCCGGACTACTCATTCAGTTCTTCCAGGGTGACTTTGCCAGGGTCGGGGCTATGACGGGACTTGTCTATGCATTGGGGATCCCCATCATTTGGCTGGCGTCGGACAGCAAGAGCGAAGAGCTTCCGTAAATCCAAGCCGCCGAAGTCTCGTTATTGTTCCAGCGAATTCCTGTGCCGCATGGTAGGGACGTTTTTCCGAAACGTCCGCGGGTGACCGAAGCCGGTTTCTACCGAACGAGCTCGAGATTCAGATCAAATGTGATCTCAAGCCCCTTCTCGGGAGCCGTAAGTACATTCTTCACCGTGTAGGGCAGGCTCACCTGTTTCGCGGGGCCAGACGCGCTGCCGTCGGCCTTCAGCTGCATCATGGCGGTCTTGCCAGCGGGAAGGCGCAAGATTCCCGAATAGGAGAAGCCTTCCATTTGGCCTGTGCTCACCAGGTCGTAGGAACATGAAGAGCTATTGTGGATGCCGACCATGAACTCGCCCTTTCCCCTCAGGACGACGTCGCGATTGAGCACGGTCACGGAGAGGTCGAAAAGCGGCTTGACCCACTGCTCGTCTCCGAGGAGCGTGTCGCGGCTGAAAGCCACGGTGCGCTTGGCGAGCAACGCTTCCTTGATACCTGCTTCCGATTTATCCGCGGCGAAGACGAGCGTCATGGCGCGTTGCTGTCCGTTGTGGTAATCGTAGACCTCGTCAAGCGGGTCGTGAATATCGGTGTTGCCGAGGATGGTCAGGTTCTTCTCGACGGCCCACTTGTGCGCCATGGGGTAATACGACTCGCCATTGAATGGCTCGATGCCCTTCATCCAGCCTTTCTCCAGGTACTTCTGCTGAATGTCGCCCCACACGCCTTCGCCCTGCCTCTTCCACTCCGGGTGATTCCAGAACACGAACGCCCCCTGCTCGTTTGCGATACGGATCGCGTCCTCCTCATTGTCGACGTTCAGGGCATTGGAGTCGGTCAGGAAGAGGGCATTGAAGTGACCGTGCGGTTCGTCGCGGGTGATCTCCGAGGCTTTCACGAGGATGAGATGGAACTTGTCCGCGGTTGGTTTGGCGATATCGTACGAGCGGTTGAAATTCGTCGATACATCGTCCTTGTGCGGCAAGTATTCGATATGGTCGGAGATGGCCAGGGCGTCCAAGCCGCTCCGCCACGCCTCGTTGACGCGCACCGTGGGCCATACCACTCCGTCGGAGAAGACGGTGTGCGTGTGGAAATCGCATTTCAGTGTTACATAGCCGGGCGGGTCGGGAAAGACAATTTCCGTTCGCTCGGCAGCGCGGGCGCAAACAGACGCCAAAATCAGAACAGTTACAAACAACAGAACACGGCAGATTCGATACAACATGGTGTCCCCCTATTCGATGCACGTACCGGCGTGCATTCACGAACAATCGTAGCCTATGTCGAACCAGTGAATCGACCCGGCGCCGCAAGATGGTTGTGCATCAGGACATTGGGAAGTGCAAATCTTACGCTCAGATCTTTTCCAACGTGCCTCGCGTCCCGTAATCTCGAACCGTTGGCATCCCTTATTTCGTAACGCCGGCATCTTGCCGGCTCTTGGGCTTTAGCGCACCAACGTCCCCTTGCCACGGAATGCCGCCTGGAAGGCGGCGATACAACTACAGCCGTCTTCATTTGCGCGTGCCGTTCGATAGTTGGGTTGCCATTTCCCTACGTGTAGTATGTCGTGATTCAGCGAAAGGGGCACTCCATGATCGGAATACAACTGCTGCTTATTCTCTCTTCCGCGGCGAACGCGAATGTGCTCGCGAATCCAACGTTCACGGACGGCATCGCCGGGTGGGCGAGCACCGCGCCGGGCATCCCGATGACGGCGGGCCAAGAAGACGGCAGGAACGTCGCGCACATTGCCGTGCCTGCCGGCGCGGAGGTTGGATATCCGGCATTGATGCAAGTCATCGACGCGCAACCGGGCGATCTGCTTGAGGCGCGCGGCGAGGCGAAAGGGGTGGGCATCACAGGTGGCGCCGGCGCGTACATGAGCATCGATTTCTTCGATGCGGACGGGAAGCGGATCACGTTTTCCCAGTCGGGGCAGGCGCGGCCGCAGGACAAATGGATGAACCTTGCGATTGACACGATTGTGCCTCCGGGAGCGGTGCGCACGCGGTTGTGCCTGTTGTTGAACGGACGGGGCGACGCTTTTTTTGCCAACATGACTCTGGCGCGGACGCCTGGTGTCGTCGGTGCGCCACCTGCGGGTCCGGTCACGCTGACCGTGACCGACCGCGTTGCGTGCGGATCGTTGATGGGTTTTGGGGCGGAAGACGACGGGTGGTTCTACAACGAAGTCAACAAGGCCCACGGCGTGACGGAAGCGGACTATGCGTTGCGCGAAGACCGAATTGCGTGGATGGACCCGGATTGGATTCGCATGTTCTTCTGGTACAAGGATTGGAATCCGAGCGGCGATTGGGAGACTTTCGATTTCGATTCGCCGAATATGCAGAGCCACTACCGCACCCTCGACCTCTATCAGAAGCTGGGAGCGCGCGTGAACGTGGTGGGCGTGGAATGGGGTGTGAATGATCCCTACGGCGATCCGGTCAAAGCCGGGCGTGCCATTGGTGCGTTGCTGGAGCACCTCGTGAACGTGAAGGGGTACACCTGCGTGCGCGATTGGACACTGACGAATGAGCCCAATGGGTACTTCGTCGCTACGGGGTACACGTTCGAGCGTTTTCGCGAAATGCACGAGCAGGTGAAGCAGGAAATTGCGCGGCGCGGATTAGCTGTGGGTATCGTGGGAAGCGACGACACGAACGGCGGCGTGAACTGGTTTGAACAGTGCGTGACGGACCCCGCGTATTTCGGGCTGACGGATTACTATGCGTCGCATCGGTATTTTCAGGTGTCCGAGCGCCCCTTGACGTATCGCTTCTACGAGGACCATCTCGGCCCGTTGGAGAAGGCCGATCCGAAGAAGCCGTTGGTTGTGGCCGAGTTCGGCTTTCAGGACGGGCGCACCGAGGGGGCCATGATCAACCCGGCGATGGGCGAGTATCCGTACGCGGTGTGGGTCGCGGCCTTCGTGATTCAAGGGCTGAACCGGGGCGTTTCGGGCTATTCGATTTGGTGCATGCACCAGATGTACTACCCCGGCGGCGGATTCATGACATACGGTTTGTGGGAGTACAAGGAGAGCAACTGGAAGCCGCGCCCAGTCTACTATGCATGGAACCCGTTTACGCGATTCACCGAGCCCGGCGACACGGTGCGTGTCTGCGAGTCCACCCATCCCAATTATGTGTCGGCCTCAGTAGTCGGCAAGACGCTGTTTTGGGTAAACCAAGGCGACGCCGAAGCGGAAATTCATCTCGCCGGATTCGAAGCCAAGCAGGTTCGCGTCATGACCGAAGCGACCCTCTCGGGCGATCGTGAATGCGGGATGATCGAGTCCCTGGAGGGCGGAAAGTTCACGGCGCCCGCGATGAGCTTCGGGTACGCGCGGGAAGAGGAATAGGTAGGGACGTTTCGCCGAAACGTCCGCAGGCAACCGCAGCCCAGGGGGAATGGCGAAGAGACGCTTTCGCCGAAAGCGTCCCACCTCTCGGGCATGTTCGGCCGCCGAGTGTGGTATTATGTCTTTCGCAGCAGGTAGTTCGCTGCAGGTTGTACCAGGGGGCGTGGCGGGGCGCTGGTAAGCGTGCCCCACGCAAAGCTGTAGTGTGGCCGAAGTTGGTCTCGGAGGTCACAAACGACGAAACGGGGCGTCGCGACCGGTGTACATTGGCATTGGGCGCGCGGGAACCGGCTCGTCTCAAAAGGGGGATTTATCCATGAAACTGCGTCGCGTTGTGTTAATTCTTGCCGTTATTGTTGTGCTTGTGCTGGCCCTGCCGGTGTCCAATCTGATCGCGGGAGCGCCCAAGACAAGCCTCGGCAAAATTCAGAACCCCGACCCGGAATTCGCCAAAGCACTCGACATCTTGGAGCACAAGTGCGTCAACTGCCACACAACCGAGTATAAGTTGCCGTTGTATGCCGGACTGCCATTCGCGCAGGGGATGATCAAGAAGGACATCGAGCTGGGCACTAGCTACGTCAATTACCTCCAGGAGCTTCAGCCTGCGGACGGCAAGCCGGTTTCCGAGGTGATTCTGGCGAAGACGGAGCAGGCGATCGCGCAGAAGGCGATGCCACCCGCGCGGTACACCTTCATGCACTGGGATGCGCGCATGACCGAAGCGGATCGCGAAGCCCTGTACGCGTGGATACACAAGCTTCGCAAAGAGCGCTATGCGACCGGTCTTGCATCGTCGGGGTTCGAAAACGAGGCAATACAGCCACTGCCCACGAGCATCGCGTTGAACGAAGCGAAAGTCGCGCTGGGCGACCGCATCTATCACGATAAACGCCTCTCGAAGGACGACACGTTGTCGTGCGCTTCGTGCCACGGCCTCGACAAAGGCGGCACGGACCAGGCGCAGTATTCGTCCGGTGTTGGCGGACAGAAGGGCGGTATCAATTCGCCGACGACGTTCAACTCGGGATTCTGCTTTGTGCAGTTCTGGGATGGCCGCGCCGCAACGCTCGAAGACCAGGCAGACGGCCCCGTGAACAACCCAATTGAAATGGGCTCGAATTGGCCGGAAGTCTTCGGGAAGGTAAGCCAGGATGCGGACTTCATGCAGGCATACTCGGCCGTCTATCCCGATGGGTTGAGCAAAGAGAATATGACAGACGCAATCGCGGAGTTCGAGCGGTCGCTGATCACGCCGAACTCGAAGTTCGACAAGTATCTTATGGGCGACGCCGCCGCGTTGACGGACGACGAAAAGAAGGGCTACCAGCTTTTCAAAGACTTCAATTGCGCGACGTGCCACGTGGGCAAAGCCATGGGCGCGCAATCATTCGAGAAGATGGGCCGAAAAGGCGACTACTTCACCAAGCGCGGCAACCCGACCGATGCCGACAATGGGCGGTTTAGCGTCACGAAGAACGAAGCGGACAAGCACAAGTTCAAGGTGCCGACGCTGCGAAACATCAACAAGACTATGCCGTATCTGCACGACGGAACAACGAGCGACCTCGCCGAGGTTGTTCAGATCATGGCGGAGAATCAGGTCGGAAAGCCTATCGACGAATCCCAGGTGAAGCTCATGGTCGCGTTTTTGAATACGCTGACCGGAGAATATAAGGGGCAGCCGATCCCGTAAGCCGAGGTCAAGGCCCGGCTGGAAGCCAGCGGTACGCCGGAGACACTAAGGCCCGGCTGGAAGCCGGCGGTACATTGAGAGGTGAAGTGTCGTGGGGGGGGGGGG
>JBHEKO010000192.1:0-7233 GCA_041859475.1 Candidatus Hydrogenedentales bacterium | reverse complement strand
AGCGGCGTTCCTCTTCCTGAAGATCCATGAGCGATTGCCACTCTCGTAGCGCTGCCTCCTTGTCCCCCCTATGGTAAGCAATTGCCCCCCGGCAGTAGTGGGCAAACTCTCTTGGAATCGACTCGAGCAACACGGCCTTGTACAGGCCTGAGAGCGTATTCGGTTTGTCGAGGCTCCCGCCCGCTTCCAGCGTCCGCGAGTCGGAGGATGTCTCATTACCTGTCGGGTGGAGGTTTTCTTGATTCTCGAAATTGTCTTGCGGTTGAGGTGGATTGGCCGCACGAAGAGTACGATAGCCAACAAGTAGAGTTGCAATCCGGTCGGAATCTACCTCCAGACTCCTCAATGCAGCGCGAAGGTCTTCAACATCGGCATTGAGGGTCGAAGACCACGAATCAGACTTCTTTCCGGGTTCGCTGCTTCCCCAATTTGCATTCAGGTCCACACCGAGAATTCTCGAAAGCTCATGACGAAACGACGCCACCGGCATGTTCAAGGCGCGATCTTCGTCTCCGCACACCAGATATGAGTTGGGATACCTGTGGCCACATGCGGACGCGGCGGGTGCCCCTGTCAACGCCACCAGCAGCAAAGCCGCAGAAATACGTACAGTCGACATGGCCCGAAGCTCCCCCCAGAGTGGATAAAGGGCATTTCGCCCTATTAATCCATTATCCTAGCAAGGAGTTGCATTGGCAAGTTTTGACAATGACTAGCACCGCCGAGATGCAGGTGTTCCGGTAGCGCCGCCTCGGTAGCGCCAACTTCATAAAAGTCAATTGACAAAAGGGCAATTTCTCCCATACCATACCGTATGGTATGGGAGAAATAAGACCGGAAAAGCGCGTGGCGTGGTTGAAAGCGGGAATCGATGTGCTGAGCACATCGGGGCCCGGCGGGCTGACGCTTGACGAGTTGACGGCCCGGATGGGCCTGACGAAGGGGTCGTTCTACCACCATTTCAAAGATCGCGACGGGTTTGTGTCGGCGCTTCTCGAGCACTGGGAAGAGCAGATGACGCACCGGTTGATCGAGCAGGCGGAGGCCGGGGGGACGACCCGCGAGAAGCAGCGCCGGCTGACGCACCTGGCGATGGCGCTCTATGGGTCCAAGCTGGAGTTGCATATCCGGGCGTGGGCGCGGAATTCGCCGTTGGTGCGGCGTTCGGTGAAGCGCGTGGATCAGGCGCGAATTACGTATCTGGCAACGATTGCCCGCGACATCACCGGCGATCCGAAGCGGGCGATGCAGATCGCGGAGATTGCGTATACGGTGTTCGTGGGGGCGCAGCAGGTGGTGCCGCCGGTCGAGCGCGAGGATTTGTTGAGACTTTATGGAGAGTTGAACCGGCTCTACGCGTAGCAGGCGTTTGGAGTACGGCGGGCATACACAGGGCCGTTGGGCCTTTGGGGGATGCATGGAATCGGATCGAAGACTTCTCAGCGGCAACGAGGCGTTGGCTGCCGCGGCGTTGCACGCGGGCATCACCATGGGCAGTGGCTATCCCGGCACGCCTTCTTCGGAGATCCTCGAAGAGTTCAATAAGGGGGGCGGTTTCGCGCGGTGGTCGCCGAACGAGAAGGTCGCGTTGGAAGTGGGCATTGGCGTCGCTTTTGCCGGCGGGCGCGCGCTGGTGACGATGAAGCACGTGGGCATCAACGTCGCAGCGGACCCATTCTTCTCCGTGGCCTACACAGGGGTGGACGGCGCGCTGGTGATCGTGTCCGCCGACGATCCGGGAATGTCGTCGAGCCAGAACGAGCAGGATAACCGGCGGTTCGCGGTTGCCGCGGGCATGCCGACCATCGAGCCCAGCGATTCACAAGAGGCCTACGACTTTTTTCTGGAGGCCGTTCGCATGTCGGAAGCGTGGCATACGGCGGTGATGTTCCGAATCACGACGCGGGTGTGCCATTCGAAGAGCCTGGTGCGATTCGCGGCTGAGCCGCTTGCTCCGGCGAAACCTGGGTTCGTTCGCAATATTCCGGGAAAGGTGATGATTCCCGCGCACGCGCGGCCCGCGCATCGCCGTATGCGGGAGCGGCTGGCGAAGTTGCAGGCGTGGAACGAGACTTCGACGCTGAACCGGATACACGAGGGCGACGCGTCGCTTGGCGTAATCACGTCGGGTATTTCGTATGTCCACACGCGCGAAGCCGCGCCCGAAGCGCGCATCCTCAAGCTGGGCATGACCTATCCGCTGCCGCTTGAACGGATACGCGCGTTCGCCCAATCGGTGAAACGCTGCATCGTTATCGAAGAGGGCGACCCCTATCTGGTCGAGTCGTTGCGGATGAACGGCATCGCCGTGGAGGACAAGCCGGAGGCGTTCCGGTTCGGCGAACTGAACGTGAATCGCGTTCGCCGCATCCTCGCAAACGACACGAGCCCGGAACTGGTGCTCAAAGGCGGCAAACCGCCGGAACTCTGCGCGGGGTGTCCGCACCGGATGACGTTCATCTCGCTGAACCGGCTGAATTGCATCGTCTCCGGCGACATCGGGTGCTACACCCTGGGCGCTCTGCCGCCCTTCGAGGCCATGGACAGCCAGCTCTGCATGGGCGCGAGTATCGGCATCGGTCTGGGCATGCGCCACGCGTTGCCGCCTAGCGAGGCTCGGCGCGTCGTGAGCGTAATCGGCGACAGCACGTTCTTCCATTCGGGTCTGACGGGCATCGCGGAGATGGTCTACAACCCGCCCAAAACCGGGCACATCGTACTTATTCTCGACAACGGCACGACGGCCATGACGGGGATGCAGGAACATCCCGGTACGGGCCGTTCGTTGGACCACATGGCGGCGTCGCAGATTCTGCCCGAAGACGTGGTGCGGGCGATGGGCGTGCCCAACGTGAAAGTCGTGGGATATGGGCGCGAACTCGAAGAGACGCTGGCGGAAGCCATGAAGCAGGATGCAGTCACGGTGATTGTGATGCGGCAGGCGTGCAGGTTGATGGTGGTGAAGGCGCCCGCGCCCAAATGCGATTCGGAGGCAGACGATGAGTAGCGAGAAGCGCCCTGTGACCAATGTGGTGTTCGCGGGGCTTGGCGGGATGGGCGTGTTGAAGGCGTCCGACATTTTTGCGGAATGCGCCGTGCTCGATGGGTACGACGTCAAGAAGAGCGAAATCCACGGCATGAGCCAACGGGGCGGGTCCGTGACGAGCGACGTGCGCTTTGGAGACGAGGTGCTGAGTCCGATGGTACCCGTGGGCGAGGCCGATTTCCTGGTCGTGTTCGACGAGACGCAGATCGAGCACAATCGTCCGGTGCTGCGCGAGGGGGGACGGGTCATTACGCCGGAGCGGCTGGTGGGCATCTACGGGCCGATGGCGGAACTGAACGAACAGACGCTTCCTCTCACGACCCGCAATTTTAACGTAGCCATCCTGGGGATGCTGAGTCTTCACATGCCGTTTGCGGAGGCCAGTTGGGAGGCAGGCATCCGGGCGAACGTGCCGGGGCCAACCTACGAACAGAATCTCGCCGTGTTCCATTTGGGGCGGCGCTTCGGAACAGAGTAGAATCGTCGCTATCTGCTATTCATGTTGTGACCGGGGGAGCGTAAGCCATGGGGAAACGTAAACGTGAAGGGGAGCAGGACTTTCATCCGCTGAGCGGGCCTGACTACCTTCCAGTCGAGCAACTGCATAATCTTCAACTGAACCGTCTGAGGGGGATCGTTCGCCGCGCGTTCGATCACGTGAAGCTGTTTCGGCAGCGCATGGATGAGCGCAAGTTGACGCCCGACGACGTGCGGACGCTTGCCGATATCGCCAAGCTGCCGTTGTACGTGAAGACGGATCTTCGCGACACCTATCCGTTCGGACTGTTTGCCAGCCCGATGGACGAGGTCGTCCGCTTGCACGCATCGAGCGGTACGACGGGGAAACCGATTGTGGTCGCGTACACGCGCGAGGATGTGGACGTGTGGGCGAGCGTCATGCTGCGCGCCTTTGCGTCCTACGGCCTGCGCAGCACCGACATCATCCAGAACTCATATGGCTACGGCCTGTTCACGGGCGGCCTCGGCGCGCACTACGGCGCGGAAGCCCTCGGCGCGACCGTGATTCCCACTTCGGGCGGCAACACGGACCGGCAGCTTATGATCCTGCGCGATTTTAAGGTCACGGCGATTTGCTGCACGCCCAGCTACTTCCTGCGCTTGATCGAGCGTGCAGGCGAGATGGATATCGACATGAAGGCGCTTCCGCTTGCCGTCGGTGTTTTCGGCGCGGAACCGTGGACGGCGGAGATGCGGAAGCGTATCGAGGCCGAGTCGAATATCATCGCGTACGATATCTACGGCTTGTCCGAGATCATCGGACCGGGCGTCGCGGCGGAGTGCTACTGCCAGGATGGACTGCATATTTTCGAGGATCACTTCTATCCGGAAATCCTCGACACGAAGACGCTGGAGCCCGTGCCCGACGGCGAGGAAGGCGAGCTGGTGCTGACGACCCTGAGCAAGCACGCCATGCCGATGATCCGGTACCGCACGCGCGACATCACGGCGCTCATTCCCGAGAAGTGCCCGTGTGGTCGTACCATCCGCCGCATGAAGCGCATCAGCCGCCGCAGCGACGACATGCTGATCATCCGAGGCATCAACGTGTTTCCGTCGCAGATCGAGGCGGCGCTATTGGCGGTCGAAGGCACCTTGCCGCACTACCAGATCGTGCTTACGAGCGAAGGGCCGCTCGACCAGATGGAAGTGCACGTCGAGGTGACGCAAGAAATCTTCAGCGACAAGATCCGCGCACTCGAGTCCTTGCAGGAACGGCTCGCGCACTCCATCGAACAGACCACGGGGCTGCGCATCAAGTTACGGCTCGTTCAGCCCAATACCATTGAGCGAAGCGAAGGCAAAGCGAAGCGCGTTGTCGACAAGCGCAACCGAAACGCATAGGGAAGGTGACGGCATGAAAATCAAACAACTCTCCACCTTCATCGAAAACAGGCCCGGGCAATTGCTTGCGCCGGTGAAGGCGCTCGCCGAAGCGGGAATCAGCATATTGACGCTCTCCCTGGCCGATACGCGCGAGTACGGCATCGTCCACCTGATTGTTCACAATTGGCAGCGCGCCAAAGAGGTGCTGCAGTCCAAGGGGCTAGTGGCGAACGTGACCGACGTCGTCGCCGTTGAAGTGGACGACAAACCCGGCGGTCTGGCGGATATGCTTGGCATCATCGAGCAGGGCGGCGTGAACATCGAGTACATGTACGCCTTCACGTTCGGGTGCGACCGCAAGGCCGTGCTCGTCTTCCGGTTCGAGGACCCCGATCAGGCTATCGAAGTCCTGCGGGCCGGCGGCGTGAACGTCATGGATACCGTCACTCTCACGGCGCGGAGCACGTAGATCTAGAGCATTCGAGCAGCCCAAGGCGGCGAATCCCTCGCGAGCATGAGGACTGGCTGTGATGTCCTTCGTCTACTGGTTTACTTTGGGAAATGCGCTGAACCACGAAACACACCAAACACACGAATGAGACAGAAGAGCTAGTAAATGATTCCTTCAAGTCTGGTGCGGTGTTCACGTCAATCGTGAATTTCCACCATCAGAACGTGCCTAGGATCGATTCTTTCTTTTTTCGTGTGTTTGGTGTGTTTCGTGGTATGCATCAATTGGCTATCGGACGATTCTTTCATGCTGAATCTGTGGGTAATGGCCGAAATTGACAAGCAGGCCAAGGCGCAATCCTGTTGCTTTGAGATAATTGTGAACTTGTGCGCGATGCTCGTCGCTCAAGGACGATACGGCCTTCAATTCTAGGACAATCTTGTCGTAGCAGATGAAATCAGGCTTGTATATCTGCGCGAGTCTAATCCCCTTGTACTCTAGATCAAGACTTGGTTGGGCTTTGAAAGGCAATCTCCGTAGTTCAAGTTCTATTGCCAAGCACTCCTGATAGACGGACTCAAGGAAACCGCATCCATTGTTTGAGTACACCTCGAAGCAAGCCCCAACGATTGCATAGCTTTCGTCCTTGTAGATGATTTCCTTTTCGTTTGCCTGTCTATTCACTACCCCCACTCCTTCAGTTCTACGGCGCACTCGAAAGGGCTGCGGAGTGTATCCACTTCTGAATGTTACCTGAATTGACTATTAAACCACGAAACACACCAAACACACGAAAACGACAAGAGTAAATTCTAATGTTGCCTTCAGACGGGCAGACCGCGCACATCGACCTTGCAGAATGAACCTTCGCGACAGGCGAGTTCGGAGTTGATTCCTTCCCTTTTTCGTGTGTTTGGTGTGTTTCGTGGTTTGTATGGCCTCATCTTCGAATCCGCTATGGAAGAGGTTGGCGCCGCAGATTACGGTGCAGGATTGGGGCCCGGCGCGTGCAGATGGGTACATGGTTGCGCCAGGCGCGGTATGCTAATGTATTATGTCAGGGGGTACGCCGTGGTTAGGCATGGACACCAATGGCAAAGACGGTGCTCAGGGAGGACGAGACGAATGGTTGGAGGATTGGTGTTCTTGGTGTTCTGGCTTCTGCTGCTTTTCTTCGGTATCGCGGGGACGGTGCTGTGGATTTGGATGCTGATCGACTGCGCGGTCAATGAGCCTTCGACGGGAAACGACAAGATTGTCTGGATCTTGGTTATTGTGTTCGCACACGGCTTGGGCGCACTAATCTACCTCATCGCGAGAAGACCTGCGCGCATGGCCCGTTACGGGCGGTAAGGCCCAATTCGCTCCGTCCCGCTATCGTAACGCGAATTAAAGGGTGAGAGCCACACTTTCCAAGCTTGGCGGATTCAGTTTCATCTCCTACCTCCCCCAAGCGTTCTACGACCGAAGGCTGCGCGGCACTCAACAAAAAAGCCCCCGCGGGCGAACCCGCGGGGGCAGAGAATCGACGTGAAATCGATTAGAAGCAGAGCTTCGTTTCGACGAACACGTAGTCGGAGTCTTTGTCGTCGGTGCCGCCGTTGAACAGCAGGCCATTACCGGCGGAGAAGTTACCGTCTTCCAGGCCTTCGCCGACGAACAGGTGGGCCCAACCGGCCGAGAACGTCAGGTCTTCACTGTAGTTATACGTAACATACAGGCCGACTTCGGTTCCAAGGTACTGATCGGACTCTTGCGTCCAGAAGGAAAGATTCGGAGCCAGAGGCACCTTGAATCCGCCAAGCGTGAAGTATGCGGGCTGGTCGAACTCTTCGAGGGTCTCGAAGTAGGACGCGGCCAACAACACTTCGATGGATTCCGTCGGCTTCAC
>JBHEKO010000045.1:0-8469 GCA_041859475.1 Candidatus Hydrogenedentales bacterium | reverse complement strand
ACTCGGTATCAGGCGGGTAGGGCGGCGGGTTGGAAAACCCGCCCTCCGAGTTGGACGAATGACGCCTGCCGCAATGGGCCGGCGCTTCGAGTACAAAGATATGGGTTGAAGGAGGGCGTGTCGTGATACATCGCAACGGTCTCATGCTGCTGATTGTTTGTAGCGCGCTTTCCGCAAGCGCCGCTGTCGAAGAGCTGCCCAAGACGCTGCCCATAGGAGCAACGGCCCCGGACTTCAGCCTGCCGGGTGTCGATGGAAAGACATACGCCCTGAGCGATTTCGCCGCCGCGAAGGCGTTGGTCATCGTGTTCACGTGCAATCATTGCCCAACCGCGCAAGGGTACGAGGACCGCATTCTGGCCATCGCGCACGATTACCGCGACAAGGGCGTGGCGCTGGTGGCAATTTCGCCGAACGACCCGCTTTCATTGCGTTTGGACGAATTGGGCTACACGGAGTTCAACGATTCATTTGAAGAAATGAAGGTCCGCGCGAAGGATCGCGGTTTCGAATTTCCCTATCTCTATGACGGCGACGCGCAAGACGTGTCCCGCGCTTACGGTCCAGTCTCGACTCCGCACGTGTTCGTGTTCGACCAGGATCGAAAGCTGCGCTACGCCGGCCGGATTGACGATTCGGACAAACCCGAAAACGTAAAGTCACACGACGCGCGCAACGCTATCGACGCAGTGCTCGCCGGGAAGCCCGTGCCCGTCGAGACGACGAAGACCGTGGGGTGTTCCATCAAATGGACGGGCAAGCGGCACACGGTCCAGGAGTCGCTGGACAAGTGGGCAAAGGAACCCGCCGTGCTGGAGTCGATGGATGCCGCGGGCATCGCCGCGCTCGCCAAGAACGATTCATCGAAGTTGCGTCTCATCAATGTGTGGGCGACCTGGTGCGGACCGTGCGTGACCGAATTCCCTGAACTGGTGACCATGCACCGGATGTATCGCAAACGCGATTTCGAGATTATCACCATCAGCATGGATGCGCCCGCCGAGCAACCGAAAGTGCAGGAATTTCTGAGCAAGCAAGCGGCCTCCATGCGCAACGTCCAGCACTCGGTAGACGACAAATACAAGCTGATCGAGGCCGTCGACAAAGAGTGGCAAGGGGCAATCCCCTACACGCTGCTCGTCGCTCCCGGCGGCAAGGTCATCTATCGCTGCATGGGTGCCTTCGAACCCGTTGAGGTGAAGAAGGCTATCGTTGACTTCCTGGGGCGGACCTACAAATAGGTCTCTCTGGTGCTCCCCCCCTACTTCACGCTGGCGGCATGGAAGCGGCTGATGGGAATCGGCATCTCGGAGTCTGCCCCCTTGACGCTCTTCCACACGATTTCATTCAGCGCGAACATGGGCGTGCGGTCATAGTCCGAGAAGTCCATTTCCTCCGACTCCTTCGCGCCCCAGGCGGTAGCGATGTTCAGCTCATCGATGAAGGCGCTCGCCGCGGTCTTCGTGTAGGGCGTTGGGTCGGGCTTATCGGCGAAGCTTGCGTACATCGGGTTGGCGGCTGCGTCGAACTGGCTCATTGGCGGCATGCCAAGCAGGAGTTCCATCGTCCTCAAGAATGAGCTGGTTGTATAGAAGGTGCTGTCGACGGCGCCGCGCTTGCAGTACGGGCTGGCGACCAGGCCGACAGTCCTGTGCGCATCGACGTGGTCCGGGCCGTCTTGGGCGTCGTCTTCGATAACGAAGAGGGCCAGTTCGGGCCAGTAGCGGCTGTTGCTGATGCGTTCGAGGATCATGCCGAGGGCAAAGTCGTTGCTCGCGACGCAGGCGCGCGGCGAGGGAATGCCTGCTGTTGTGCCGTGTGTGTGATCTTCGGGGAGCGACATCACGATGAAGTTGGGTAGCCGCTTCTCGGGATCGGTGCTGTCGAAGTTCTTCTCGTACTCGTCGAACTCGCGAATGAACTCCTTCGCATTATCGGTGTCGCGTGCCCCCCAGGACATGTAGAGCGGGGCGACGTGACCTTCGAGTCCGGAGATGCCCTGGCTAGGCATGGCGGGCTCGGTTTGGCTCTGCCTGCGGGCAAATTCGCCGTAGCTCCGGTAGGTGAGACCTTTCTTCGCGCACATGTCCCAAATATACCCAGCGCCGGGAAGCACCGCCGCGCTGCGCGGACTCGTGATCTTGCCGGCGTAATCGGCGGGCCAGTTCTTCTCGGTCCAGTCGGTGGCGTACGCCGCGTTGGACCATTGATGCCCGTCCTGGCTCACTTCGGCATCGCAATAGAGATTGTCGAGCAGCACGAATTGCTCGGCGATCGCGTGGTGGTTGGGCGTGATGTCGCGTCCGAAAATGCAGATGCGCGGGTCGCCGTTGCCTTGAGGCATATCGCCAAGCACCTGATCGTACGTGCGGTTCTCTTTGATGATATAGATGACGTGCTTGATCGGGGAGCCTGCTCCCACTTTGCTCGGAACGACGGACGGCCCGGACTTGGGCGGTCGCGCCTCATTCAAAAGGTCGTCGTTGTACGGGCTGTTCTTGTAGGCCTGTTTGGTTAGCTTCGGAAGCCGCTTCAATTCTTTCTCGATGTTGATGATGCTGATCGTCCCCTTCATCAACGACTTGGTCGTGCCCGTTCCTTCTTTGCCTCCCGGCAGGGGACTTCGCGGTCCACGGATGTTCGACGAAGACGTCTCGCCCTTGGCGTTCCCCACGTAGAGCAGGTCGCCTTTGTCCGCGAAACACACCGCGGATGGGTACCAGCCCACGGGCAAGTAGCCGAGCACGGTGCTTTCGCCCGGCTCTTCCATTTCGACGACGCAGATGTTGTTGTTGTCGGCGTTGGCCACAAAGAGCGTTTCTTCGTCCGCGTCGAGGGCAAGCGCGTTGGGAGTCGATCCCTCCGGGGCTTTTGGATACATCGCAGTCATAATCCGCTGGACTGCACGGCGCTCGGCCGTGTCGATCACGACAACGGCGTTGTCGTTGGCGCAGCAGACAAAGAGCCGGCCATCGCGCGTCAGAACCATGTCGCTGGGGTTGTCGCCGGCAGGGATCGTGGCGACAACGGCGTTGGAAACCGTGTCGATGACGCTGACGGTGTCGCTGGCCCAGTTGGAACAATACAGGGTCGCGCCGTCCGGAGTGAGCACGAGGTCATACGGATTCACTTCGACGGGGATGTGTGCGGTGATTTCTCCTTTGGCCGTGTCGAACACGACGATCTCGCCCTTGGTCCGGCTTGCGGCGTAGAGCACGTCGCGAGACGGGTGGTGGACCAGGCCCGACCAGAAGATTTGCTTGTAGTCGATTGGTTCGGTCCACTCCGCGACGGGCTTGTCGGAAAGCCTTCCGTCTGCATAGTCGAAGACGTAGATCGGCGCACGCACCTTGCGATTGGATTCGCTATTGCCGCCGGAGACGTAGAGCTTCTTGCCGTCGGGGCTCCAGGCTAAGCCGAGCCACGCAGTAGGCAGGATGATTTGCTGCGAGGCCTCCTTCTTTCGGGGGTCCAACACGACAAGTCCATGCGCGTTATACCCCCCGTGAAGCGCAACCACCGCCTTGCCGTCCGGCGCGGGCGAAATGTTCAGAGGGAGGTCGCCGCAGGCGACTGTCTTGCCCATCGGCGTGATGGTCCAGCCGTTCGGCAGAAAGTAGCCGTCGGGCGTCGGGCCGGGAAGTTCCGCCGCAAAAGCGGGCAGAGCCAAGACAAGGGCAGTGAGAACGATAAGGTTTCGCATGGGGGTACCTCGTAGGTATTGACTTCGCGTTGAACGCCGTTGGGATAATACGGTCCGGAAAGGATGCAGTCAACGGGCGAGGAGTCTCAGTCCCCAGTTTCGGGGAGTAACCGAGTGCGCACAACTCGGAGCAATACGCGAACCGTCTTGTGCCTCTTCTTGTTGTGCGGGCTTCTTGTTGTGGAGCTTGTTGTCCAGGGTCTTCTTGTGGTGCGGGCTTCCAGCCAGCTCCCAGACGCGGGCCGGAAGCCCGCTATATATTTAATTGACAAATTGACTTGAAAATAAGAAGATAGACGCCGTGGGAATCGCACGTTGAGGCCCATAGCCCTGTCCGCCCAAAAAGCCGGATAGGGTTTGAACACCCCGTTGTGCAGTATCGAATTATGGGGTATGATGGGGGCTGATTTGAATCGGGGACACAATCTATTGTGGGAACGGGCACATGATTGAACTAAGAGAGTTGTTCGAGATGGTCGCGAAGCAGGATGCTTCGGACCTGTTGATCAGTGCGGGTGCGCCGCCGATGCTTCGCGTAAATGGACGGATGTTTCGCACGCGCAGCGAGCCGCTGACGGCGGAGCAGACGAAGAAAACAATTTACGGTATTTTAACCGCGGAGCAGAAAAAGCATTTCGAGGATACCAAGGAATTGGATTTCTCGTATGCAGTGGGAAAGAAGCACCGGTTCCGCGTGAATGTGTATTTGCAGAAGTCGGCGGTAACGGCGGCGTTTCGTCCCATTCCCGAAGACATTCCACAGCTTGACGACTTGGGATTGCCGGAGATCGTGAACAAGTTCGCCCAGTTGAAGCAAGGGCTGATCCTCGTGACAGGGCCGACGGGGCACGGCAAGACGACGACGCAGGCATCGATCATCGACGTGATCAACAATTCCCGGGAGTGCCACGTCATCACAGTGGAGGACCCAATCGAGTTCATCCATTCGCACAAGAAGAGCATCGTGGACCAGCGCGAAGTAGGCGGAGACACGCTGAGCTTTCACAGTGCGTTGAAGTATGTATTGCGGCAGAACCCGGACGTGATTCTGATCGGTGAAATGCGCGACCTGGAGACGATCCAGGCGGCGTTGCGCGCGGCGGAAACGGGTCACCTTGTCATGGCGACCTTGCACACGAACGACGCAATTCAGTCCGTGGACCGCATCATCGACGTCTTCCCCGGGGATCAGCAGCAGCAGATCCGGTTCATGTTGTCGATGACATTGGTGGCAGTGATCTCGCAACGGCTGATCCCGAAGGCCGAAGGTACGGGACGCGTCATGGCGTGCGAAGTGCTGGTGAACAATACGGCGGTCGCGAACCTCATCCGTGAAGGCAAGACGCATCAGGTCTACAGCATCATGGAGACGAATACGAAAGAAGGCATGCAGACGATGGATCGCTGCGTGAAAAACCTGTACATGCAGGGCCTGATCTCGTACGAAGACGCGATTGCGCACGTGCGGAACGCGAAAGCAATTATGGAGTGATGGCGATTTTAGATTTTGGATTTTGGATTGAAGAAGCGCCTAGAGAAGTCGTCTGACCGAGAGATGACGACGATTGGCAGGCGGAAGTAAATTGGGATTTGGGATCGCCGTACCTCAGCGCTGGGATTTGGGATTCGGAGATTGGGGCTTCGATGCGCGCGTTCGCTGTGTGTAGAGGTCCCCAATCCAAAATCTAAAATCCAAAATCCAAAATCGAGCAGTTGATGACTTCGAATCCTGGATGTGGAATCTGAGACTGGTCTTGGCTACACGGGTGGGGTGAATAGATGGTGCGTTCGCGCATTGTAGGTACGGGGCATTATTTGCCCGAAAAAGTCTTGACGAACGTCGACCTGGAAGGGTTGATGGATACGACAGACGAGTGGATTCGGCAACGCACAGGGATTCTGCAACGGCACATTGCGGCTCCGGACGAAGCGGCTTCGGATCTGGCTGCAAAGGCATGTGCCCGCGCGTTGGAAAACGCCGGGGTGGACGCAGAGGAAGTCGATTTCATTCATTGCGCCACGGCGACGCCGGACTATTTCATGCCGTCCGCGGCGTGTCTGGTGCAGAAGAAGATTGGCGCGCGGCGAGCCGGGGCCTGCGATTTGAATGCAGCCTGTTCGGGATTCGTCTATGCGTTGCAGATGGCCGACGCGCTGATTCGCGCTGGCGTACACAAAACCGCGCTGGTGGCCGGGGCGGAAATCATGACCGCTCGCCTGGACTGGACAAAGCGCGACACGGCGGTGCTGTTCGGCGACGGAGCCGGGGCCGTGGTGTTGCGCGCGGACGACGGCGAGCGGGGCGTCTTGTCGACCTACACGGCGGCGGACGGCGGGGCCTACGACATCTTAATGGTGCCCGCGGGCGGCTCGGCGCAGGTAATCACGCCGGAGAATATCAACGAGTTGAACCGGGGCATTCTGATGAATGGCCGGGAATTGTACAAGCGGGCCGTGTACGCATTCGGCGATGCCGTGGAGCAGGCCCTGAGACGCGCCAACGTGGGCGTCGAAGATATCGGCCTGTTCGTGCCGCATCAGGCCAATGGGCGGATGCTCGAAACCGTTGCAACGCACATCGGCTTGGGGACAGACAAGATCTATCTGAACGTGGACCGGGTGGCAAACACGAGCGCGGCTTCCATCCCTATCGCCTTGGATCAGGCCAATGCGGAAGGGCGGTTGAAGGCAGACGACCTCGTGTTACTGGCGGCCTTCGGGGCGGGATTGACCTGGGCTTCGGCCTTGGTGAGATGGTGAGAAGCATGGACTGGCAAGGACTTACGCGGATTCGTCCGCAAAGTCCACTCCGGCCATGGAGTCCACTGCCCCCCTTGAAGACCCCAGGAAATCGAGGGGGCGGCCTCTCCCGAACGAGTTTGACAGGTTTGGTACGGACGTGGTCCGGGATGCTATAATCGCCCGTTAACGAGAAAGGAGGCGAGTGGGTTTCCAGCCCAAGGCAACGTCTTGAGGCGATGAAACTTTCTCGACTCGACAGGGATTGTATAGTGCACACTGAGAATCAACATCCAGATGGCAGGGGAGCTATGACGGAACGAGCAGCGAACGTAACACCCTTAGCGGGTCGCAGTCAGCTTCGTGTGCTTGGGCCGGAGGGACTTCCGCTTCGCGAGCGTGGCGATGAAACGCTTATGCTCGACCACGCGGCAGGCTCCGAGGATGCGTTTGGCGAGCTGCTCCGGAGGCACCAGAAAGGCGTCCTCAACTACATCTTCCGGATGGTTCAGAATCGGCAGATTGCCGAGGAATTGACCCAGGAAGTCTTCGTGGCCCTGGTTCGGAATGCGGACCGGTACCAGCCCACGGCGAAATTTACCACCTATCTCTACACCATCGCCTCGAACATCGTCTCGAAGGAATGGTTGCGCCGCAAGCGCCGTCCCAAGTTCTTGAGCTTGTCGGGATGGAACTGGCGGAGGAGTCCTGAGGACGAGTTCGATCCACTTGAGCACGTGGGCGATGAGCGGGCGGATGTGTTTTCCGCGTTTCAGCGCGGGGAGATCTCCGAAGCCGTCAACACCGCGTTGCGGGAGTTGCCGGAGCACCAGCGCGAAGCATTCGTGCTGAGGCGGTTCCAGGACTTGTCGTACGAGGAAATCGCGGTCATCACGGATTCGCCGGTCGGTACGGCGAAATCGCGGGTGGTTCGGGCAGAACGTGCGCTGCGGCCGTTGCTCGAGCGATTCAAGGATTACGTCTAGGAGTTTCACGTGAACATGCTGCGTCATCCGTCGAAGCCAGAATTGCTGGCGTACGCGGAAGGACTCATTGCCGGGCAGGGCATTTCCACAGCCACGGCCCGCCACATTGCAGCATGTCCGGTTTGCGCACGGGAAGTCGCCGCGATTCGGAATTCGTTCGAGTTCACGCAGGCCGCGGGCAATCTGGATCCTTCCGACGATCTGACCCGCACCATCCTCATTGCCGCGCGCCGCGAACGCCAAGCCCCCAAACGAATGCACGGGCGGACGTGGTTCATGACCTTCAAAGGCCTGGCCTATGTAGCGAGCATCGCGTTGGTGTCGGCCGTGTATTTCCAGTTCGCCTTGGGCGACCGCGCCACCCAACCGGGGCCGGCCATGCAGGCCGTCGCGCAAGAGCGCCCAATGGCCGCTCTGCCTTCGCCGGAAGAATTACGCAAAGCCACGGAAGAAATCCGGGCTTTGGCAGCCGCGGTGGGCGTGCGGCCCGGAGCGCCCGACTCGGTTCGCGAATGGCGGCAGACGCGCACCGTGCTCGCGCTGAACGCCGATTTGTCCGCGGCACGCGCGGCGCTGGACCGGAATCCCGGGTGCGAACGGGCAAGCCGCTTGATCACGACAAACCTGCGCCGCCAGGCGCTGGCCCTCAAAAGTCTCTACGTGGAGCGCTGCCTGTAGCAGGCGCTACGGGCCGATACCGTGCTCTTCCAACCCCATGGCCAACACGCAAGGCAGCGAGTAACAGGCCGTTTCTTTTTCCTTCCAACCTTCCTCTGCTTTGCGCTTTCGTTTCTGATTGCAGGTGGCGCATTCGCGCAATCCGTATCGAAGGATGTGCCCAGCACGTTCTTCGACACGGTCTCGCAATGGCTCACCTTCCTGGGTGAAAAGACAGAGGGAGTCATCGCGCCGCGGTTCGCCGGTTTCAATCAGAAAGGTAGTTCGGGCTGGGAAGGGTTGAAGACGGGCGAGCGCGAATTCGACGAAAGCCACCCCGCGCGTCCTTCGGCCACGATTTCCATCGCGAACGAATTCGGCGAG
>JBHEKO010000820.1:0-7033 GCA_041859475.1 Candidatus Hydrogenedentales bacterium | reverse complement strand
ATGAAGATGGGGCGCGGACGTCCGAAAAGGAACACCCTCGAATGTGTACCGCGAATCCGCTTCCAAAGGCGTTATCGCGTCGAGAAACGTCCGCAGATAATGGAGCACGACCGGATTGTCGCCTTCCAAGCACGAGTGCGGTGCGAACAAGGCCCCCCGCTTCTGGTATCCGCCTGCCGTCATCCCGTCTATCAGAATGTTTACGTCGTTGCAGTGGTCGATGTGCCCGTGGGTGACCACGATTGCATCTAGCGTCGCCGGATCGATTGGCGGAGACGACATCGCGCACCGAACCAGGGCTCCCGGTCCGGGGTCAAGGTAGATGCTTTTCCCTCTTAATGAAAGGAGAATCCCCGCCGACGCTCGCAATTGGCGCGAAACTACCCAGCGCGATCCTGCCGTTCCCATGAAGCGGACGAAGTTGGTGTAAGGTGATGGCGTATCCATGGCACTTTCTTGGATGAATTGGTGCGCCACCATACGGCATGGATTTGGGGCGATGCAAGACCGTACTTGCCTACAACCTCACTCCTTGCCCGGACATTGAAGAATCAATGTGTCCGTGACGCCACTGGTCGTCAGGGTTTGCTTCCAGGTGCGCGTTCTTTCTTCCACACGTTTCCACACTTCCGAAAGCGGAGCCTTCCCGGGCCCAAGCGCAAGTGGTGAACGAGTCTCGTACGAGAAATACCGGTGACTATCGTCGATGATCAAGACGCCGCCTGGACGCAGTTTGTCCAGCAAAGCCAGCGCGCATGCATCCCGCCGGGCCGAGGCGCCGTCAACGAGCGCGAAATCGATGGAGCGTTCGGCAAGATCCAAAATCGGCTGCAGATAGTCCTCGGTATTCGCATCGCAAAACAACAAAGCAACGTTGGCTGCACCGTGCTGCTTCAGGTCGGCCTTAATTTTGTCGAACCACGCGGGGTTGTGCTCGATGCTGATCAAATGACCCACTCTTCGCGCAAACCAGAGCGTGCTGCGTCCCGAGCCATACTCGATTCCTGCGTGATCGGGGCGCAGCCACGACTCCAGAAACGCGACAGCATCCGGTGTCAACCATGGCGCTCCGGGATGTCTCGCCTCGAAAATGGACAGGCGTATGCGATCGACGGCGTACCGCGGAGACCAGTGCGCCCACCTGGACACGCGGCTGTCCTACGGTTTGGCGGCTGCCTGATACGCCTCGAACAGCGAACCAAGCTTTGCCTTCTTCGCATCGCCCTTGTGAATCACAAGCCGATACCGCAACGTGAACGACTCGCCCGCCTTCAGCGTGTGGGCGTCATTGTGAGGCCACGATGCCCCGAGAAATGCGTAGTGCCGGAAGATCCACCCCGGATGCGGAAATCCAGGATTGGACGGGTGTTGGAAGATAGCCACCCCTTCGTCACGTTTGCTCTTCGGCCCCTTCCACGCAATATCGGCCCAAGGCGTCGGGCACATCAGCGCATCTTCTGGGATTACGCCGGAGGCCGCGGTAAACGTAAAGGGCTTGAACGCGTCGTCCGGGCGGAAGCAGAAACCGCCGTATCCCTTCTTATCTACCGGGGAACCCTGGAAGGTCATCACCTCGCCCGAGACGTTCTCGAAAGTCAGCTCGAAGTCGATACACCGGTGCTTCTTTGTCGCAGGCTCCACCGTGAAGCTCACGTGCTCGCGAATCTTCGGCGCGGTCTCACCGTCGTAGTACCAACCGCTTTCTACAGCAAAACGCGCCCGCTCCGCGGTTACGCTCTTTTCCACCCACTTCTCGAACACCGGCCTCGCATCGACCAGTTCCCATACATTGATCTTCCGCTCGCCCACACTGCAATTCGGCCACGCCCAAAACACCCCGCGATGATGCCGGTGGTCCGCCGGGAAATCCTGCGTGATGACGTTCCCATGCAGATCGTACAACGGATGGATGTAGCATCCGCGCCGGAACTTCTGGTCCACACCCTCCGGCGCTTTCACTTCCGCGAAGTTGTAGACAAGGACCGGCTTCCCGTCGTCCAGAAGAACAACTTTTTGCGCATCTTCCTGAATCGTGAAGTCCGCAACCGCGGGGCGCGGCATTGCGAGTCCGAACAGGATCGTGCCTGCTGCGACGGTTGCTGCTAAGGAACTTGGAATTCGTATCATGTCGCCACTCCCGTATTCATGCCGCCGTGCTCTGCTAGGCGGATTTGGATTGCTCAACCAACGCCATCAATTTCGTCTCGTCGACGGCGATCCCCAGGCCCGGCCCTTTCGGGATTCTAACCTTCCCGCCGACAGGCACGAACGGTTCCGTAATCACGCTCGTTCCGAGGAACTGAGGACCATTCAACGCCGCGGGGTGCTTCAAACCAAAGGCCCCGTACAATATCAACGATGCCGCCAGCGACACGTCCGGGTCCGTCAGGCCGCTGCCGAGGAACCACAGCCCCGCGCTATGCACAATCTCGATCTGCTCGCGTGCGGACACCAGTCCTCCGCAGCGCGCGGGTTTCATGGCCACGCCGTCGCAGCATTCGAGCTTGATGAACTCCATAAGATCCGAAGGAGATATCACGCCTTCATCGAGGATAATCGGCAAGGCCCCCTGCTTCTTCAGATCGCGAAACCCCGTGAGGCGATTCGCGGGCAAGGGCTCTTCCAACACGGCCATGCCCGCGTCCGCAAGCTTCGGGATGACATCCATCGCCGTCGATAAATCATATCCGCCATTGGCGTCGCCCCACAGGAATCCGTCCGGCGCAAGCTGTTTCACCATACGGCAAAGTTCGATATCGAATTTGGGGTCCGGCGCGACTTTGATGTTGAAATTCTCGAACCCCTTCTCGCGCCCTTTCTGAATGAGTGGCTCGACTTCGTCGAGCGTCTTCGGGTTCAACGTCCAACTCAACAGCAATTCATCCGGCAGCGTGCGCCCCCACAATTCGGCGATGTTGCGCCCCGACGCCTTACCGATAAGGTCGTGGAGGGCAATGTCGATACCCGCCTTCGTTATAGGCGCGCCCGTCGAAAACGAATTGGCAATCTCCCGGTTCATGGCCGTGTGAATACCAGGGAGGTCGAACGGATTCATCCCAATGAGAATCGGCTTCAAATACTTCTCGATGGTGCTGACCGCACCTTCCAGTGTCTCATAGCTCCATCGCGGCACAGGCACGCTCTCGCCCCAGCCAACCGTGCCGTCGTCCGCCGTGATCTTGATCAATACCGCCGGACGTCCGCTGCTGGAAGTGGGTCCTTCAAAGAACTTGAAGCGCATCACCGTGGGGTACAGTACCGGAAAGACGTCAATCGACTCGATTCGTGTTGGGCTGCCCGCGCCTGCAAATGCCTCAAGTGAAAGCCCCGCTACTATCGCGCTCGATGTCTTGAGGAATCCTCGCCTCGTCATAGGCCGTCTCTCCTCCCTGGCAATTCCACCCGTTTCATCGCGGCGCAATTGTGCACTTCCCGTTCTTAGGTGCGCAACCTGACTGGGAATTGCAGCAAGTGCACGACGCCAATGCCTTTCCGGAGGGCGGGTTTTCCAACCCGCCATTGGATTAATGCAGACTGTGGGTGTGAGCGGACGGGTTAGAAGACACGCCCTCCGGCGGGCTACCCCTTCACGCCGCCCAACTGAATCCCGCTGACCAGGTAGCGCTGCATGAGTACGAAGAGAATGATCATCGGCAACACGTTCAACACGGACGCCGCCATGATCAGGTTGGTCTGCTGCGTGTACACCGTGTCGAAGTACAGCATCCCAACTGGCAACGTGCGGAGATGTTCGCTCTTGATCAGGATCAGCGGCCAAAGGAAGCTGCCGTAATTCCCAATGAACGTGAAGATCGCCAGCACGATAAGGCCCGGACGCGTCAACGGCATGATCACATCCCAGAAGACTTGCCACGCGCTGGCCCCGTCGATGGTCGCGGCCTCGTCGTACGACGGCGGAATCGTCAGCATGAACTGCCGCAACAGGAATGTCCCGAATGCGCTGAACGACATCGGAACAATTAGCCCCATGTACGTGTCCAATAACTTCATGGATACCAGGATTGTGTAGTTCGGAATCATCGTCACGATCATCGGCACCATCATCGTCGCGAGATACAATTTGAACACCGTATCCCTGCCGCGCCATTGGAGGCGCGCAAACGCGAATGCCGCCATGGCGCTGGTCAGGCACGTGAGCAACGTCACCCAACCCGCCACGAAGATGCTGTTGAAGTAATACTTCGAGAACGAAATGTTCTTCGTCGCGAAAACGTCCGTGTAATTCCCGATGCGCCACTCCGTGGGAAACGGACTCAGCGTCTCGACTTCTCCCAATGGTTTCAAGCTCGTTAAAACCATCCAGAAGAACGGCGTCATCATCGCGCACGCAATGACGATCAACAGGACATGGATCGTCAGTCGCATCCACGCCGGGTCGCGCCTGCCGTCGAGTCCAGGTTTCTTAGTAATTGACGTGTCGGCTTCCATACCGCCAGTTCACCATGGTTATCGCGAAGATGATCGAAAAGAGTACCCACGCCACTGCCGAAGCGTACCCTATCTCAAACTGCTCGAAGGCCTTCGTGTAGATGTAATACGAGAGCGTCATCGTCGTGCCTGCGGGCCCGCCTTCCGTCATGCTCCGCGCCTGCTCGAATCCTCCTTGAAGCCCGGCGATGAAGCTCATGATCACAATAAAAAACGTCGTCGGCGCCAACTGAGGCCACATCACGTGCCGAAACTTGGCCCACGCCCCCGCGCCATCGATGTCCGCCGCCTCGAATAGATCCTTGGGAATGTTCGAGATGCCCGCGAGGTACAGCAACATGTTGGAGCCGCCCACGAACATCCAGATCCCCATGATGACGATTGCGTCGCGCCCGCCCATCCCAAATTGCGTCGGGTCGAACCCCACGTTGTCCGCCGCCAATGCTGCAAGGTTCTGCGTCGACCCCAACCAATCCGGCGCATGCCAGTTCTCAAGCCCGAACAAATCGAAGGCCCATTCGATCATTAAATTGATGGGCCCGAAATGAGGATTGAACAGCTTCTTCCAGAGGATAAACATGGCGATCCCCGACGTGAAGCTGGGCAGATAGAACAGCGTCCGGTAAGCAACAACCCCCCGGATTCTGCGGCTGAGCAGAATCGCAAGCGCAAGCGAACCCACGATGCAAACCGGCATTCCCAACAGCATGTAAATGGTGTTGTTGAAATACAGCCAGAACTGCGGGTCGTGAAAGAGCCGGACGAAATTGTCGAACCCGATCCACCGCGTAGGCACGGTCTTCATCAAGTTCCAGTTCGTAAACGCGGCCGCCAACGAAAACACCACCGGCCCAAACGTAAACACCAGGAACCCCGCCAAGTTCGGAGCCAGGAACAGAAGTGCCGTAGTCCGCGCCGATGCCGCCTTGGTCATGGCGCATCCTCGGGCCGATCCCACGCGGGACGCGCCCCGCGCGCTATGTCGGCCATGTAGCGTTCCTTCATTTCGGGATCCATCCGCAATAGTTCGACAATGGCTTGATTGATGAGCTTCGTCGCGTCTCGCGCACCGTCCTCCGCGGACTTCTGATTGAGCCGGATGAGTTCCGTCTGCACCTTCATGATTTTGTCGACGGTCCCGCCGTTAACGTACGGGCTGCTCTCCTCGGGCAGCGCATTCTCAAGCGCCGATCGCCACACCTCGTTGAAGTCTTCCTTTGGAAAGTTCGGGTCGTGCAATTAGGTATCCGTATAGCTGTACTTCATCACCGGAGCCAATGCATCGGCCTGCTTGTTGATTAGCTCGTTCCATTCCTGGCTGTGAAGGCATTGGATGAACTTCAACGCGGCATCGATATGCTCGCCGTTCGCATTGACCAGCGTCGCCCGCGCGCTTCCCATGATCCGTCTCGTCGGACCAACCGGCAGCGGCACCGCTCCAAGGCGGAGCTTCTCGAACTCGGGATTCCGCAGAAGCTGCAGCCACCAACGCCCTCCGATGGCCATGGCCCCGCGCTCGCCCGCGAACATCGTGAGCATGTCGGCGCCCCAGCCGCCCGACCTCGCCATGTACCGTTCCTCGGAATAGGAAGGCATCACCTTATGCTTGAAGATGAGATCCTGAAGAAACGTGAACGCCGCGATGGACTCCGGAGAATCGAGCGCACAGCGTGTTCCCTCGGGCGTATACATCGACGCCCCCCATTCGTACAGAACCGATTTCCACTCCCAATACCCCAGGAAGCCATATTGAAGTGGCCGCCCGCGTTCGTCCCGCACCGTCAGCTTCTGCGATATCGCAACAAAGTCGTCCCAGGTCCAATGGGGATCGGGGTAGGGGATGCCCGCTTCGTCGAACAGCCGCTTGTTGTACCAAATAGCCATGGCATTCGCGTTGCCCGGATGCCCGTACACGCGGCCGTCGTGAAGAATGGAGTTCTTGGTGCATGGCCAAAGCCCGTCGATATCGACGCCGAGCTTCGGCAACTCGCCGGTCAGGTCGTACGCGATGCCCGCCCGCGCAAACAACGCCGTCTGCCAAGGGAAATAGCTGTCGTAGAGATCCGGACCCACCCCCGCAAGACACTGCACCACAATCTTCTCGAAGGTCCCAGGATTCGGGTCCAAGGTCAATTCATACTCGGGATTGAGCCGGTTGAACAGCGCAATCTGCTCCCTTCGTGTCGGGCTGTCATCACAAGCCCAGACCAGCTTGGTCCGAGTCGGGTCGGAGGCCGGTACCCAAACGTGCGCGACCAGGGACAGCAAGACCATCCCCGCGAATGCGCCCATGAATACGTGTTTCATCCGACCCCCTCAGGCTGACTCTACCCGCGGCAGTGTACATTCTGACCCGCGCCGATTTCCACTGGGACGCGCTTCATTAGTAGAACACAGGCAGAACCCCAATTAATGTCATTACAACTCGTCGAGACGTCAGGTAGGGTCGTCTCGCCCAAGCGTCAGGTAGGGACGTTTCGCCGAAACGTCCGAGGGCATCCACCCCCCTCGCCGTACCCAACACGCCACGCGCCCCCTATCTCCCGCACGTTGCCCACGGCATAAACGAGTTGCGGGGGGGGGG
>JBHEKO010000721.1:0-3488 GCA_041859475.1 Candidatus Hydrogenedentales bacterium | reverse complement strand
GCGCCACGTCATTTCTTCGAGACGTATGTCTCTCGTTCTGCCGACTTGAAGACGTGGTACCGCAGTCCAATGAATCCCGTGCTATCCCCGAAGAAGATCGACGACAGCATCAACGCGTCCGACCCGGACTTGGTGGAGTTTGAAGGGAAGACTTACCTCTACTACGCAGTGGGCGATCAACTGACGTGGATGAACATCAAACGCGTCGTGTATCCGGGCACGCTTTCCGGCTTCTTGAAGGCATGGTTTCCCAGCGAAGGCACGCGCGACGCGGGCGACATGCCTGGCTATCGTGCGCGTCTGGAAGCGGATGCGAAGGCGAAACGACAGGAGTGGTTCCGCAACGCGAAGTTCGGCATGTTCGTGCATTGGGGCCCCTTTGCCGTTCACGGAAGCGACCCCAACGCGAAGTTCGATTACTTCGACATCAAGGGGAATCCGGCGCTGAGCAAAGACTTCGAGGCATACGCGCAACAGTTCAACGCGAAATCCTTCGACGCGGCGAAGTGGATGGAAGTCGCGAAGACCGCGGGTGCGAAGTACGTCGTCCTTACGTCGAAACATCACGATGGCTACACGCTGTACGACACCAAAGTGACAGCCTACGATTCGGTGGATATGGCTCCGAAGACGGACTATGTGCGCGCCTTCGCGGACGCGGCGCGCGCGGCGGGATTGAAGGTCGGCTTCTACTACTCGATCCTCGATTGGCATGAACCCGACTACTACGCCAACCTGCCGAAGTTCGTCGACAACTTCCTCTTTCCCCAGGTGCACGAACTCTGTTCGAACTACGGACCAATCGATTGCGTATGGTTCGACGGCGAGTGGGACTTCCCGGCGGCTACGTGGAAGGCCCCGGAACTCGTGAACATGATCCGCGAGTTGCAGCCCAATGCGCTCGTCAACGACCGTATAGGTTTGGGTGAGCGCGGTGTCACCAAGCTCTCCGACTTCTACACGCGCGAGCAGCCCTCGGAAATGAACGTCGCGATGGGGTTCGAGCGCGAGAAGCCGTACCCTTGGGAAGCGTGCATGACCATCGGCGACTTCTGGCAGTATTCGGTCAAGGACACGAAGTTCAAAAGCACGGCGGAACTCGTCGGTATCCTTGTGGACGTCGTGAGCCGGGGCGGCAACCTGCTGCTCAACGTCGGCCCAAATGCCGATGGCGTGATTCCCGAAGTGCTTGTCGATCGGATGAAGGGGATCGGCGCATGGATGGCGGTCAATGGCGAAGCCGTCTACGACACGACAGCTTCGCCGTTCAAGTCTTTGCCTGTTGGGAAATGCACGGTGAAAGGCAACCGGCTGTACATCTTCCTGGATAAACGTCCCGACGCGCCCATCCAACTACCGGGCCTGCAAAACACCATTCAAAAGGCTGCGTTCCTGAAAGGCGGCGCGGAATTGACCGTCGACAACACGGCAAAGACAATCACGCTTCCCGATACCTTGCCGGACAATGCGATGACGACAGTGGTCGTGGACCTTGATGCCGCGCCGTTGGTGCAGTAGCGCCGCGTTGGTAGCGCTGACCTCGCCGAGGGCGGCGCACGTTAGTGACAGCCGTTGGTTTACCCGCAGCCTTTGTGTAACGCAAAGGCTGCGGTTTACGGTACGCTTGGGGCAACCGCTTTCGGAGGGCGGGTTTTCTAACCCGCCATTCAATTCAGCATTTGGTTGGTGAGGGCCGCGGGTTAGAAAAGCCGCCTTCCAAAACGTATTCGTCTTTGTGGCACCTGCGCGTGCGCGCGTCCATGCAGGCTGGAAATCAGCGTTACAAAGGCCCATCCGTGAGGACGGCATCTGAAATCGTGTACGAGCCTCCTTGCCAGCCGTAGAGCTTGAACCGCAACGATTCCTGCAGCCATGTAACCATTTCAGGATCGCTCAAGGTGACGGGACCGACTGCGATGTCGTTGACGTATCCAGTCAGTTCTTCACCGCGCCGCACAAGCTTCATCTTGACCGCCTTGCCCGATTCCCAAACGGATGGCGTGTAGGGAGTCAGCGGAATCGGCGTTGGATCGTCTTTGTACGCTACGAGACGACAGCCCGCGAGCGAGACCTCCAAGGTGACGCTATGGTGATAGAGAGGTTGCGTGGCTGGCGCCAGCGACAGAAAGCCGTAGGCTTCCTTGCCGATTCCCGTGAAGGTCATCTCGAAAGCGCATTCATTTCCCACGGCGTATTCAATAACGGGTACGACCTCTTTGAACTTGTCGACCTTGACGGCGCCGTACCGAAACGTATTGCCGCCTTTGAAGAGATTCACCCCATCCGTCTTCACGCGATGAGCAAGCAGGTAGTTCTTCTGTTCGGTGACGCTCCATTCGCACGACGTGGCCCAGAGGTCGTTGCCGAAGGCCGAGACCGCCCAGGAATCCGCCGTGCACCCGCCGTCCCGAATGGCCGCGGTCCCGTCGTTCATGCCGAGGGAGCCAGGCACGACGCGCCACGCTTCCGGGTTCAACGCGTCGTCCAGATCGACTTCGTAGACGCGCTGAAGGCCGGTCGGATCGTTGACCCACGGGATTTGCCAAGTCGAGAGATAGCCCTTGTCGCCGCGCTGAAATCCGCCGCCGCCTTCGTCCTGGTTTCGCACAAGAACGCTGGCGTTACCGATTTGCTCGTGGGTAAGCGTCGCGTCGAGATTCGGGAGTATCACGCCGCGAATGTCCATGTCTTGCGCTCCGTGCGCCCACACGAACACGTAGTCGCGGGTCTTCTCGCGCGAATAGATGCGAATGCAGTTGGCGCGCCCGCCCGTCTTGTTGTCGTCGGGTTCGCGCGGATAGTTCTCAAAGAACGCGTGAGGCTCTCCCCACGGTCCCGCAAAGCTCCTGGTGGTGGAGCGGCGCAGAAATGCCCCGATGACCTTCCAGTCCGCGAAGCCATTCGTCCCGTCCGCAGTGGTGTAAACGATGCAAGGCACTCCGTCGAGATCGCGAAACACAAACGGATCGCCCGAGTACGTCATGCCTTGGTGTAGGTCGACGACGAGGCCGAGCGGTTCCCATCGCTCCGAACTGCGAGACTTCCTGAATCCGAATATGCGCGAGTACGAACCGCCGCGCCCACCGCCGTATTGTTCGTCGACCGAATAGTAGGCCGTGAACTGAAACAACGTGCCATCGTCGTCGGCGATGATCGAGGAATTGTTCTGTGGGGCGCATTGCGGATCGTACTTCTGTTGTGTGCCTACCGCGATGACTTCCGGCGCTTCCCACGGAATGCGCGAGACAGGTCCCGCGGCTCGGCTTTCGCGAAACGGATTGCGCATTTCCGAGAGCGCGTGGCGTCCTTGAAGCTGAATCCCCCCCGTTACACCGCTCTTGATAGCCTGTGTAGAAACGATTTCGACGGTTACGACCTCGTCTTTCTGCAAGGCGAGAGGAGACACAGCGACGCGAAACTCCTGGCCCACGTCGAGCGGAGGAACATCGGGGCCGTCCCCGCGCGTATGCTGCACAAGCGGAAAGGGA
>JBHEKO010000719.1:0-3267 GCA_041859475.1 Candidatus Hydrogenedentales bacterium | reverse complement strand
ATGAAGTCCCACGTCACGTTGTAGATGTAAGGCTTATACTTGTCCGGGGTCATCGGCGAGCCCTTCATCATATTTTCGGGGCTGATGTTGCAGTTCTGAAAATACCCTTGCGGGGGATTCTGAATCTGCACGAGGTCGCGGATGTCGTGAAAGCCTTTCCAACGTGTTGCGTCCGTGCCGCCCGGCACCGGCACCGACCAGTTGTACCCGTCTGGCCGAATGGGCGTGTTCCCATTGCGAAGATATCGAATGTTGCCTTCGGTGTCGGCGAAGGAGACGTTGACCTCTACCAACTGCAGCATGGATAACGCTTGGTAGAACTCGTCGCAGTTGCGCGCCGCCAGCATTTGAAGGAGTTGATCGAGGACTCGGCTTTCTCCGAAGTAAGGGGACGCGCCGCAGTACGCGATTCCCTTCGCCATATCCGGCTCGGCAACCACGGGGCCGTAGACCGAGTACAGCATGGGCTTCTCTTGAGTGGGCAGATCCTTGATAGCAATGGACGCCATCTTGACCTCGAAATCGCGCCACTCGCCGTTGTATTGGTATTGAAGCGGGTTTCCGGGATTCAGCTTCACCATGTACACGTCGGCCGTGTCGGGCCCTCCAACGCAGTAGGCCCACGCTACGTGCCCCGAGTGCCCAACGGCAGGAAGTGGGGTGCCAACCATCCAGAAACCACAGAGGTCGAACGAGCCCGCGTGCATCCGAGCCTCGTAAAACACCTCCATGCCTTCCCACGCGAGATGCGGGTCAGTCATGAAAATCGGGCAACCCTCCGCCGACCGCGAGGGGCCGACCGCAAACGCGTTGGAGCCGAAAGAGGGGGCCTGCGCTTTTCGGCTGAGCTCCCTCATGACCGTCTCCAAGGGCCAATTGAGCATCATAGCGCGTTGGATGGACGCGCACTGCCAGCCGTGCAACTCCGTCGCAAATGCTGGCTTCTTCTCCGGGTGCTCGGCTACGTACGCTTCGACGCCGCGCATGAAATTGTCGCCCAATTCCGTGATATGCGCGGGGGCTGTCTCCCAGTATTTCTTGCACAGCTCGTCGTTTCCGACGAGCCGCATAATGTAGTCCCGCTCGGCAAACTGCGGACCAAACACCTCCGCCAACGTGCCCGTGGCGATTCGGACATTCTTGTAGATGTCTTCGATGCGATCTTCGGCCTGCGCATATCCCATCGCGTAGGCCGCTTCCGCAAGCGTGTCCGCGTAAACATGCGGAGTTCCCCACGTGTCGCGATAGAGCGTCGCCTTCTGTCCGTCAGGGGGGGCCGCGCACGCGTTGCAGGCGCAGAAGGTTATCCCCAACATCAATGCCGCAAAGAATTCCGAGATTCGCAACCGTCTCACAATACCCCCTCGTTCTCCGCGCCTAACGGCGCTGCTTGCCCGGACACGGGCGTCAACACGGCCAGTATTTCTTGGGGATTCCATCGATATCGCGTCAGTCCGAACCTGCACAATGTGCCGGCTGTAAGCCCTGCCTGCAAGCAGTCTCCAATAACCACTTCATCGGGATACGAATCACGCAACCTGGCCGAGACCGATTACAGAGCACGCACCGAAGCACGTTCCAGCAGCTTCGGCGTTACCCACTCCGTGGTCAGATTCGTCCCTGCCCTGTTCTCGATGACCTTAACCAGCAACTTGGCGGTCATTTCACCCAGCACATGAGGATGAATGTCAACCGTGGTCAGCGGAGGCCCAAGCAGCTCGGCAAAATCGATTCCGTCAAAACCTACCACGCTCAAGTCGCCAGGGATATCCAGCGATAGCTCATGGGCCGCCCGGTACGCGCCCATCGCGAGCATGTCGTTGAAGCACACGAGCGCGGTCGGCCGGGACTCGGGGTCCCTGAGAACGCCGAGTGCGGCTCGATACCCCTCCGCGGCTGTCTCCCCTGAGTCGGCGAAGACGGCGTTCGACACGGGAATGTCGTTTTCGATGAGTCCTTCAACGAATCCCAATTGCCGCTCCTTATCGGTGACGGAAAACGCGGGGCCCGCCAGATAGCCCAGGCGTCGGTGCCCCTTGGAAATGACGTATTCTGCCGCTAACTTCATTGCGGCACGGTTGTCGATCCGCGCGCAATGCGAAGCGACTCCCACAAGCTTTCCCTGAGAAACCAAGGGAATCCCGTCTTCAATGATTCGGCGGGCATATTTGCCTCCAGGACCCTCGGCGCCCCGCAGGATGATATAGCCCGCAGGCCGGTACGCGTAGAGGTTGGTCAGACTATCCGGGTCATCCTGGTCTTCCGGCCGGACGCTTTGAAAGAGAATGTGGTACCCCGAGGTCTCAAGTACCGCATTGATACCGCGAAACATCATCATATGGAAAGGGCTGCCCAAGTTCGACGCAAGCACCGCCACCATGCGCGACAGCTCCCCCACCAGCGCCCCCGCGATTCTGCCGGAGGCATAGTTGCCTTGGCGAATACAGTCGAGCACTCTCCTTCTTGTGCTCTCGCGGACGTTGGCTTTGCCATTGAGCACGGCGGACACGGTCGACCGGGATACGCCACTCAAACAGGCAATTTCGCTCGTCGTGATTGAGCGCTTTGCCCTGGATGAAGCCTTAGTACTCATTGTAAACCTTGTGTCCCCCGTCCCTACCCTTGAATTATGGCATATGGCATTGATGAAATGCAACAAATGTCTAATATGATAATCGAATTGTATAATCTCATATAATAAATGTAGCAATGTAAAATGACATTAGCATCTACAGAAGAGTTCTAAAGCTTCACGTGGCAAAGCAGAATGAAGCACGGATCCAGACCAATCTTATCGGGCATAGCATCAGCTCTGAATGCTGAATTGCCGCGCATCCAGCTTTGCGTTTCGCAGTGGCTCTATCGTGCCGCGTCTTGGCTTCTGACTCGCCTATCTCGGTATTCAAATTCTGAATCTACCCACAATGCTGAATAAAACACTTCATTTATGAGCATTCCAATTTCTCTCTTCCCTGCCCTGAACTTGGAATCCGGTGCGGCTAGACCCCGTTGCTTATCGATTCAGCAGGCAATTGCCGGCTACCTTCCTATACTTCGCAGTCAATACCGAGTGAGGCAATTGCCCGCTGCTAGCCGAGAGGCGATACTTGATTGCGGTGCTCCAAGTCGAAGAGGGATAGGGATGACTTAAGGTTTCACGAGGCAGCTCGTTCGACATCATTCTACTCATAATTCACACAAAGGCCTGTTCCTGTCCATATAGCCCAATTTAGCTTTGTTTTGTCGCATTTCAATGTCTACCAAAAT
>JBHEKO010000666.1:0-3471 GCA_041859475.1 Candidatus Hydrogenedentales bacterium | reverse complement strand
GGGATGTCCTGTTCCACGAAGGTCAGGCCGCAGAGGACCAACGGAACGAGCGCGGCAATCATCCCTGGAGATTCCGCCTGCGCAGGATGACCGCGGAGAGAATGGTAAAAACGGCGAAGGAACCGAGCGAGGCCGCAAGGCATCCGTAGATGCCGGGCGTCCAGGCCGAGTCGATGCCGGCGCATCGGTTGGAGAAGACCGACCAGGGCGTCTCGAAATACGTGGAGAACAATACCGGGGCGATGTGCAGGGGATACTTCACGGCGTCGAGGACAATCCAGATGCCTATGGCCGCGCCCACGCTGGCCCCGGTGGAGCGGGTCACGACGGAGATGAAGACGGCATAGGCGACCGCAGCCGCTTGGGGCGCGAGGGTAAGCAGCATGCCGAAGAAATACGTGGAGGCCATCTGGGTTCCCGTGAAGAGGACTTCGCCACCGTACTCGACGCCGGAGAGATCGCCGAACAAGCCCGCCAACGCCCACGAAGTTGCGGCGGTCAAAAGGGTCAACAGAAAGGCATACGACAATCCGAGGAGCAGCTTCGCGGCCAAGTACTCGTGACGCAGAATGGGGCGCACCAATACCAGACGGATCGTGCCGGAAGCGGTCTCGGATGAGACGAGGCACGCACAGTACGACAAGAGCAGAATCAGGCCCAGCAGGTTGAGGGCCATGGGCGTGGCGAAGGCGATGAAGCCATAGTCGCCTGCGCCGTCGCGGCGAATCGGTTGAATCAGAGGCGCGAAGGCCACCATGGCCACCACCAACACCGGCCCGAGGTACGAGAATTTCCAGCGTACCGCTTTGAGGCACTCGGTCAGATAGGCTGTCCATATCCGCTGGATCATGTGTTCAGCACCTTCAGGAAATACTCCTGCAAGCTGCGACGACGCGGGATGACGCCCATGATGCGATAGCCCGCCGAGACGAGGAATGCCGTCAACTGATGGGGCGTGCCGCCCTCCTTCAACCGGACGTAGATCCGGCCGGTGTCGACCTTCGCCGACTCGACCCAGCTCTGCCCGGTGAGGCGTCTTGCCGCCGCTTCGGGCGAATCCACGAGGACTTCGACCTGGCTTTGATCGAACGACAGCAGGGACTCGGTCTCTTCGCAGGCGATCAAGCGTCCTTTGTTCAGCACGGCCACACGGTCGCACAGGATCTCGACTTCGTGCAGCAGGTGGCTCGAAAAGACGATGGTGACCTTGGCCTCGTCGGCCAGGAAACGGAGCAGTTTGAGCACTTCGTTGGTCGACTCGACGTCCAGTCCGCTTGTGGGCTCGTCGAGGATGAGCAGCTCGGGTTCGGTGAGCAAGGCTTGGGCGAGACCCAGCCGCTGGCGCATCCCGTGCGAAAGAACACCCGCTTTGGTCTTGGCGGCGTGCAACAGCCCCACCCGGTCCAAGGCCCGGTCGATGGCGACTTCGCGTCCGGAGAGCCGCGCGAGGATCTGGAGGTTGGTCCGCGCGGACAGGTGGTTGTAGAAGGCAGGCCGCTCGACGAGGACCCCGATGCGCGAGGACACCTCCAAGTAGTTGCGGGCCAAATCTTTACCGAAGAGGGTGATGTCGCCCGAGGTCGGAGGAACGAGGCCGCAGAGCATGTATAGGGTAGTGCTCTTGCCGGCCCCGTTGGGGCCCAGCAAGCCAAGCACCTCGCCGTCGTTCACCGTCAGGGTCAATCCCCCAACCGCCACGACCGACCGGTAGCACTTTGTTAGATTATCCGTTTGAATACACGGAGGCATGCGGCGGATTGTAGCATTTTATGGGGGGAAGTTCCGAATTCAAGATCGGGGGGAGAGGTAACCACGGACGAGACGGGACGTACGGACGCGAACGAAGCGAGCCTGGGCCGGGAAGAGGAAGAATGGGGACCCCACCACGGTTAGCGCACCTGAACGCGGATAAATATTCGGAAAGGGAGAACGCTGTTTGGTGTGTGGGCAATACGGCGGAACGCACGGCACGCACGGAAGTAGTGGACGAGCCGAATGGTCGCGCGGGCCTATCGCCATGACTCGGGGCCGATGCGACTCGCGATGTCTTCATTGCCAGTGACTTGCACATTCTGCACCACGGCGGCTATGCCATCGGTGTGTCCACTTCGTCACGTCGTCCAACTCGCCCACATCGTGATATAGTCCAATCAACGACCCTGTTTCGGCTCCCGTCCGGCAAACGCATCTAGCTCATCAGGATCTTGACCATGACTCGCATTGGACCTCGCCATGTTCCCCAGCATTGTTGACCGCACACGGTGTCCACGCTGCGATGGCCCCCTTGCACTCCACGTCTTTGCCCCGGCCGAAGACGGTCACATCAAAGACGGCATCGCCTGCTGCAACGCCTGCCGCTCCGGTTATCCCATCGACGGAGAGCTATTGCTGCTGGCCGTTCCCGCGCTCATGCCGGAGGCTTCCGCCCACCGGTTCGCGGAAACGTACCGCGCCGAATTGGCCGCACTGGACGTGACGGTGCAATGTGCGCAAGCCGGATCACAAGAGGACGAATACCACGCCCAGCGCGAACAGCGCGATCACTTCGAATGGTATGCGGAAAACGAGACGCAAGACTACATCGCCTACGCCCAATCGCCGTTTTGGAAAGCAGAGGACACCCTTGTCTTCGACCGTTGGAGACGCGAACTCCCCGGCAAAGGCTGGCTCCTCGACGTGGGCTCCGCAAACGGTCGCGCCACATTCCCGATGGCCATGCCCGGCGCAATGGTCGTCGGACTCGACGTTTCCGAAGCGCTTCTTCGACAAGCGATCCGCCAGTCGTATGCCAACGGAACGCACGCGCGCGTGAGCTTCCTCCTGGCGGACGGCGATCAGATACCGTTTCAAGACGATTCCTTTGACTGTGTCATGACTTACGGCGTGCTACACCATCTCCCCAATCCGGAGAAGTCGTGCAAAGAGTTTCAGAGAATCCTCGCGCCCGGAGGAGTCTACTTGGGCTCCGAGAATAACGACTCGCTCCTGAGGCCGGTCTTCGACCTGCTCATGAAGCTTCGCCCCCTCTGGTGGGAAAAGGCCGGCGCCGAACCCCTCATCTCCGCCGCGAAACTCGCGGCGTGGCACGAAGGCGAGAATGTAGCGATTCACACCCGCTACAGCGTGTACTTGCCGCCTCACCTCTTCAACCTCGCCGGAGAGAACATTGCCCTTGCCGCAATGAGGATAAGCGATTCCCTATTCAATGCCCTGCCGCTTGTCAGAAGACTCGCCGGAATCGTGATCTACGAAGTCCGTGCGCTCCGCAAGCCAGTCAGTCCTGATATTCCCAAATAGAGAATCCGCTCACAACTTCCACCTTCGCAAACCTGGGAGCAGTCAACTCCAAATTGGCGAGCTGACGCTCAAGCTCCTGCTCGGCGCCCACCATGCACCACCGCACCCGCCCTGTGTCGAGCGCTTCTTGCAGCGCGGCAAAGTCGATAGCGCCGCCCCGATGGAAGACCGACG
>JBHEKO010000482.1:0-2674 GCA_041859475.1 Candidatus Hydrogenedentales bacterium | reverse complement strand
GCCATCCGCGTCCGAGAGGGCCTCGCTGCCTTTCATCCAGGTTGTAGTTTGCTCCTTGGTAGGCATGACTATCGGAAACCGCCAGGCGAGTCGCGCATTTGGAATCGGCGCGCCGTCCTCGTCTACACACCGTATTCCTGCCGTGTGGCCGCGCCGCAAGACGAGGCTCAACTCGGGAGGCGAATCCTCCGGCGTAATCAGTACCGGCTCCGTCGTGGACGGTGCAAATCCTTCCACCGAACAGTACGCGGCCACGTATCCCGGCGAAATGGTCTGCGTGAAGCGTCCGCCTTGAGCGTCCACACTGTAGAAAGCCGACCTGCCCCCGAATGCGGATGCCAACAGGATATCCAAAGGCTCGGGAAGAGGGCTGCCATCTTCCGTCCGAACACTTCCGGAAACCGTGACCGTGATGTGTCCATCGAATTTCCGTTCATCCACCTTCTGTTGTACTTCCGCCATCTGTGCGATGCGCTCTTCCGGCTTCATCGCCTGCGCGACAAACGTAACGGCGATGAAGGTTCCACCGCCGAGACCGGCCAAGAGGCTCAACGATAGGACCGCGAACGCGGCGAAGGTGTACCACGGCATGCGCAGCATGGGCTGATGCTGCGGCATAAGCACGCGGCGAACGCGGTCGAGCAACGTGCGCTCGGGTTGTGGCCCACTCATGGCCGCGACGAGCGACACGTTTGCGTGTTCGGCGAACTCGGCGAGGATGCGCGCGTATTCGGCGGCGTCTCCCGTGTGTCGAATGGCGAGGGCATCGCAACAGGCTTCCCGCTCGATTCGGACTTGGCGGCTAATCCACCACACCGCCGGATTGAAAAACAGCAAGGCCTCGACGAGCAGTTGAAATAGATTTACCACGTAGTCCCAGCGGCAAATGTGGGCGAACTCATGCGCAAGCACGGCGCGCAAATAGTCCGGCGGCATGCCCGTGAGGACGTGAGCTGGCAACACTACCACCGGCCAGACGATGCCCATCGCGAAGGGACTTCGCGCCGACTCCGACACGCGCAACGCGACGCGGCGGCCTACGCCCATCGCTTCACGGATTTCATCGGCGAATGCCGTAACCGCGGGGTTCGTGCACGGCGAGCTTTCCCGCCGCATTCTACCCGCGCCCGTCAGCAGCGCCGCGGTGCGAAACGCCATTCCCGTCACGCCCAATAGCCAAAGATACGTCAGCCACTGCTGCCAGGGCAGCGGTGTTCTCTCAGGCGACGCAACAGGTGCGGACACGGCAGGAAATTGAATCGCCGATGGGGACTGCATTGCCGTTGCTGTCAGTGCCGCACGCTCCGAAACGGGCGCGTCGGATACGGCGACGCCCAGCAAGGCCCACGTTATCCACCAGCCCGCAACGACCAGCGCCAACGCGGCTAGGCACGCGCAATAGCGAACGTCCGTTCGCCGGCTCGACACGCCGCGAAGCACACCCCAGAGCAACACGGCGATGACCGCGCCCTCCCATATGCTATGCAACAGCGCGACCGGCAGTTGCGCCCACGTGTCAGGTCCCCACAGCGTCGGCACGCCATTCATTTCGACTTGCCTCCACGTTTCGATATGGCCGGCGCGTGTTCCGCAATCACCTTGCGTATCTCATTCAGTTCTTCGCCGGAGACATGCGTCTCTTCAAGTAGGTGCTGCACCGCAGCGGATGGACTTCCCCCAAAGACATTCGCGACCAACTGGCGCAGCATCGGCCCAAGGACCGTGCGTTTTGTAGCGGCAGGCGCGTACCGGTTCGCACGGCCCTCTTGCTTGTGCGATACGAGTCCCTTCTTCTCCATCACCTGAAGCACGGTCAACACCGTCGTGTACGCGCGCGCCTTCCCGTCGGGAAGCAGCGCGCTCACTTCGCGCGCCGTCAACGGGCCTTCCTCCCACAAGAGTGCGAGGACCTGCAGTTCCAGTTCGGAAGGTCGATTCAGTTGTTTCATGATGCCGCCTTTTTGTTTCTACTATATCTATAGTATCTACTATGCGCATAGTAGCTGTCAAGGGGGTGCTCGCCAGGGCGACGGGTAGGGACGTTTCGCCAAAGGCTGGTAGGGACGTTTCGCCGAAACGTCCGGGGCGAACGCGATCTGCCCGTAAAGGCGAAGAGGCGTTTTCGGCGAAACCGCCCTACCAAGCGACCCCTGCCCTGCCAAGCGAACCCGCCCTACCCTTTCGCCCTGCCCTGTTGCCCTTCCCAATTCCCCCTTCGCATCCCTGCCCGTCCGCGTGCAATAATCTCCGCTCGTACCGGAAAGGAATCCCCCATGAAAGCCGCTGTCCTTGAAGCCGTAGAGAAATTGATCGTCAGAGAAATGCCCACGCCGGAAGTCGACGACGACGAGGTGTTGGTGAAGGTAGCCGCATGCGCCGTGTGCGGGTCGGACATCCGGATGTATCACCATGGCAGTCCGCGCTTGAAGCCGCCTGCGATCATGGGCCACGAAGCGGCAGGCGTCGTCGAGCGCGTCGGCAAACACGTCACGAAGTTCAAACCGGGCGACCGCGTCGCGATGGGCGGCGACGTGCCCTGCGGCGAATGCCCGTTCTGCGAGGCGGGCATCGGCAACAACTGCCAAATCAACTATGCGCTAGGCTACCAATTTCCCGGCAGCTTCGCGGAATACGTATTGCTCAACCGCATGGTCGTGAACTACGGCCCCATCCA
>JBHEKO010000366.1:0-6720 GCA_041859475.1 Candidatus Hydrogenedentales bacterium | reverse complement strand
TTCCCTACTAGCGACGCCCCACACATTTGGCCGCTGACGCTAGGCGCGCGCAACTGAACCCTAACGCGGCGCACATTTTCCGCTAATACACCTGAGCCACAATTGAACGCGAAGCGAAGAGTATCGTGAGGCATTACGGACATTATGATACTAAATCCGACTGTCACAAGCGAGAAACCTGTCGCAAGTGCGATTGAGCCCGCCGAGACTGGTCAACCCGGTCGGCATCTTGCTCCCCCGATCGCGCTTCTGGAAGACGCTTTCCCCTCCGCCCTGACCCTCGAGACCCTGGCCAAATTCCTCTTTCGGCTACGCTGCATACAAGGACTCTCTGTCAACGGATTCAGATAGTTGCGCTGAGTGGATCTTGGAGTACGCACGGCTATAGGGGCGTCTGTGTGATTGTGCGCCAAGGTAAGCGAGATACAGGTAGGGACGTTTCGCCGAAACGTCCGAGGGTGACCATAGACTGCGGGCGTTATGCCAAGAGGCGCTTTCGGCGAAAGCGCCCTACCCTAGAGCCTACAGGTAGGGACGTTTAGCCGAAACGTCCGAGGGTGATCCTGGGCCGCAGGCATAATGCAAGAGGCGCTTTCGGCGAAAACGCCCTACCCTAGAGTGTACAGGTAGGGACGTTTCGCCGAAACGTCCGAGGGTGACCCTAGACTGCGGGCGTTATGCCAAGAGGCGCTTTCGGCGAAACCGCCCTACCTCACGGCAACTGCCTTCGAGGAGGGGCTTTGGGGCGACGAGGGGAATACTCGCGGGGAATGTTCGTAGGTGCGGGTTGGAGAAATGGGATCTCGGAGGTTTGAGACGAATCATAGGGAAAGGGTTCGGCGGGGCGCCTCGCAGAGAGTACAAGAAAAGGAGGTTTTCTTTTACGCTGGAATTGGCCCTTCTTGAAACGCCCCGCCGAAAGAGCAACGGTTCAACTGAGAGGAGGAGACACCAACATCTGCATCTAGTATATCACGCGAAAGGCTTTCCAGAAGCCCTTGAGCCGGTAGACTCCGGCTCCTTTCGGCCCTTCATACAATTCGACCCGCCGGCGGTTCCCAAGGTTTCAAGCCTCGCTTCGTGCGCGCTTCAACCATGTACGGCAAGTGGTTAGTGAAACCAAGCCGCGAGCCCCCTAGTCCTAACAACAGGCAAGCAGAGGCTTTATTCTGGGTATGCCCCCAAGAGCGTAGGAGAAGACCGGTTGATTGACCGTCTACCGATGGGTACATTGGAGACAAGTGGCGCTTCGGCAGCAAGTCCTGGCCCTAGGGGCTGGGAGCGGCGAGGCGGGTCCATTTGTGGGCGAGTACCTCGGTGTTTCGGGCGTTCCCAGGAGCGGGGGCGACCGTGACAACACCGAGCACTGCCGTGTGGCCCAGCACGCGTAACGGGATTATGACCGAAGATACCGATCTTGCCCTTGTCTCGCGAACCAAGGAAGGCGACACGGAGGCATTTTCCGCGTTGGTCCGCCGCCACGAGCGGGTTGTTTACAACCTTTCGTACCGCTTTATGCGCGATACGGCCATGGCGGAAGACATGGCCCAGGAGGCCTTCGTCAAGGCCTATCGCCTCCTGAATGGGTTTCGAGGCGATTGCAGTTTCTCCACGTGGCTTTACCGTGTGACGTGCAGCGTGTGTCTTACCGAATTGAATCGGAGGAAGCGGCGGGCAGAGGTCGAGTTGACGCTCGATAACGTTGCGGACGTTTCCACGGACCCCGAGGATACTTCGGACATGCCGGAGTTAATCCGGCGGTGTGTGACAAAACTGCCGGAGAGATATGCGACGATTATGACTTTGTATTATCTTCAAGAAGTGCCCTATGAGGAAATAGCGGAGACCATGAGTATCCCCATGGGGACTTTGAAGACGTGGATGCATCGCGCCCGGATCCAATTGCGGAAAATAGTCGAGAAGGAGATGAAGGCTTATGAATCGGACACAAATGCGTGACCTGGACAGGGTGATCGAGGAAGCACTGCGCTCGGAGCCTTTGCGCCCTGTGCCGGCGGGTTTTCACGCGCACGTCCTGCAGAAAGTCCAAGGGACTGCGATGATGGAAAGCGACCGGCAAGGTTTGCAGTTCCGTTTCGCGGCGGCGGCCTTGGTGTTTGCGGCGTTGGGAGCATCGCTTTTTGTGGTGCCCTTCTTCTCGTTCTTTCTGGCATGGGCCGGGAATGCGCTTCCCGGAGGGATGGGGTATTTTTCCCAAGTTCTTATGTTCGTCATGCAATCTAATGCAGTCCTTGTTACCTCGATAGCCCTTGGCGGTTTGCTTGCGATAATCGGCTTGGCCACGGCCGTGGGGGTGTGGGCGGTTCGTTACCGTCGAACGCACGGATACCGCGCCATCTGAGGCTATGAAGGGTTTTAGGCCCGTGGCGAGTTTCGACTATTCTTGCCGCGGGCCTTCGGTTTGCAATGAAGTAGTCTGGGTTTCGCGGGCGTAAATGAGGCTCAGACAGATCGCTTCCCTTGTGGAAAACCATTTGCTATAATCCGCCGCCTTGGGTCGGCGATTCGAGCCTACTCAGCACATATTGCCAAGAAGATAAAGAAGGGGATACCCGCAATGGCGGTGAAGTACACATGTCCGAAGTGCGGTCGCCGGTTTACCGAGTGGGGCGCAGAGAAGCTAGGGTTCAAGTGCCCGAAGGACGACAACTGCCCGAAAGAAGTGTACGACGATATTGAGCTCGTCAGAATGGGCATGTCCGAGGACCGCGTTATTAAGAAGCCCTCGCTTCGAAAGGGCGCCCGTAGAATGCCAGCGATTCTATCGCCCTCCGTTATGTCCGAGGACGAAGTGTTGGTGCCGGATATCGAAGATATCGAAGCGGCAACGGAATTGGACGAGAGCATAGCCGGTGACGAGGAATTCGAGGCCGAGGCGGACGAGGAATTCGAGCCGGTTCTTGCAGGACCGGAAATCGATGTAGCCGTCGTTGAACCGGATGCCGATGTCGTGGAAGTAACCGACGAACTGGCCATCGAGCCGGATGAGGTTGCCGAAGACATTGAAGAAGCCGGCGAGGATGAGTGGACGCCTTGATTCCGAGCTAGCGACGCAAGCTTAGCGCAACATCTTGAACACCTCCGCGACAGAGTCGCGGAGGTGTTGTCTTTGGATGGGGGATTCTATTCAGACTCCGCTGATCTGCGCCACGGTTGCGGTACTTGCGCCAGCGCCAGGCTTCGGTAACAACTTCATGGTTCCCGAAATCAGTACGATACCCAAAGCCAAGACTACGAGTACCAGGAGCCATGTCTTCGCTTTGGCGCGAAGGGCTTGGGACCAGGGTTTCAGGGACGTCAGGGCTACGGCCAATCCAAAAACTGCCAGGGCCAGCAGGAACTTGATGCCGAAGAGGGCGTGATAGAGCGCTTGACCAGCATGGTCGTGCCTGGTGATGACCAGGTAATTGTAGAAGCCACTAATCAGAAAGAGCAGGATGCAGAGATGAACCAGCTTCTGCCAGCGTCCGATTACCGCATCCCTCAGTTTGGCATGCGTGGACTCGTCGAGTACCCGCTCGGCCGCCGGTATCAAAACGAACCGAAGAAACACGACACCGCCAACGGCAGTGATCGCGGACAGAATGTGCATCCACCGCATGAGAAGCGGCACGAAATGTATTTCAGACACGGCTTAGTCTCCTGGCTTTGGTTCGAATTTTCCGTCACAGCGTCAGGACAAGACAGCGGAATTATGCTGCTGGTTTCCTGAAGTGGCTGCGAGCGGCCTTCGTCGCTTCCTGTTCTTGTCTCAAACAGTGCAGGACTTGCGCGAATTCCTTCTTTCTCCAAGACAAGTGTGTTAGGGTATCCGCCTGGGTTGAGTTCTTGCGGAAGTTTGGAGAGCGGAATGGATTCGTCGTCGGCATTTGCAGCTATTTCCGAGGATTTGACTTCCCTTATTCCGCACGCCTCCTTAAACATCCTCATTGTCGACCAAGACGCCGCCAGTCTTGTGAGCAGGCTTTCCGAGAGGACTGGCGTCTCGGTGTCCGCGCTGTCCCCCCACGCGCTTGCGGAAGTCTCCGCGCCTTTGGACGCTATTGTGCTGAATGCCAGCCTTGTCCCCCTTGAATCGCTGACAAGCACTCTGAACTCCCTGAAATCCATCTTATCGGAACGCGGCTTCTTCATATGGGTGCAGGCCGGTCCGGCGAATGAAGGTTCAATTGCCACTCCAGAAGAGGCAGGCAGGATGCTTGGCGAGATTGGACTTATTCCCTATGTCGTGAGGGAGATTGAGTTGCACGGGGCGCACGATTCGGGGGACACGACGGTATGCGGCTTTGTGATCAGTGCCGTTCGACCGGAATACAACCCCCTTACTCATGCGCGGGACCTCTTTGCGCAGGGGTATGCGGCCCGCTCATTCGAAATCCTGAAGCTGATTCCGGACGCGCTGCTCCAGAATCCTTCCGTTGGGGCGCAGGTCGCGGCAGAGAAGATGCTGTGCTTACTGGCGTGGGACCGCACCGCGGATGCTTCGGGGAGACTTCGCCGTTTCTTCCAGTCGCAGGTGCAGTTTTTCGAAGCCGTCTCGAATGCGCCCGACATGCACATGCCGTACATATGTCAGGCCGAGTTCTGGAATAGAATTGGCGATTTCAGGCAGGCAGCTTGGTTGCTCAGCATTATCCAGAACAGAGTGCCCATCGATGAAGTGGGCCAGAAGATCGAAGCGTTGAGCGGCCTTGAACCGCGCGTTGCCGTCGAGCCGGAGCCGCCCGCGTGGCGTCCAACGGTGCCGCGTCCTCCCCGTCTCCTGTTTGTGCTTCCGGCCTGTCCGCACTACGGTCTGGATATACTCTACGACGGGCTTTGCACCGCACTCGGGGACGAGAACGTGACCGACTTTCCCTGGAAGCCCACGCTACACGGGGAGGCGCCCACCAAGCACGCGGACTATCCCTGTTGTTTCCGGCGCGGAGGATCGCCAAGTTCACTCCAACAGATTCAGGCGCTCCTGGAGGCGGGCTCGTTCGACGCAATACTCTTCGGTGACCTGGACCGCACCCTCTCCCGTGAGGTGGCTCGTCTGATTGTCCAGGCAGGGAAGGACGTTCCCCTCTTTGTCGTGGATCAGCAAGACGACCCGATCGACAACTACAAAGACACGCTCTCCTACCTGGGAGTCGAAAAGGCTCAAGGTTACTTCAAGCGAGAGAAGCTCCTGTGCCACGATTACGGCCCCAATGCGGTTTCCCTGCCCTTCGCCTATGCCGACTCACGCATTCCCGAGGCGCTTCCCGTAGAGCGAACCAATTCCCTCTTCTGGGCAGGGTATCGACTCTATGGTGCCAGGCGACCCGTCCTAGAGCATGTAGAGGGACTTTTGGGCATCGACTTCAATCGGCGCTATTCGCAAATAGAATACAGCGAAGCTATAAGAAATGCCTTGATTGGACTCAATTTGTGTGGTTATGGCTTCGATACGGTGCGTTATTGGGAGCTGTCGGCCCATGGCTGCATGGTGCTTTCCGAGCGCTTGCCCATCCATATTCCATTCCCGTTTGAGGACGGCAAGCACGCCGTCTACTTCGACGACATCGACGACTTGTCGCGGAAGCTTCAGTACTTCATTGCTCACCCAGAAGAGGCGCGAACGATTGCGGAGGCGGGAAGAGCCCACCTAAAGACGTATCACACGGGGGCAGCCCGTGCCCGCCAGCTATTGGGGATTATCCAGAGTAGGTTCTTGGAGGACACGGCATGGCCCCAAAGACGGTAGTCTCCCCGTTGGATTCCGGCATTTCGAAGTGCCCGGAGGGGCCGAAAGCGCGATGACGTCCATGGCTGCCCCAGGCCTTCGATGGAGGGCTTTCCTCCTTGCCGGACTTTCCCTTTCCATCGGATGGGGAATCCGCGGAAATTTCGGGCACGAATACGGCGCGATGATCCCCGGCGGGCTTACGGCCATTGCCGTGTGTGTGCTATCCGGACGCGAAGACTGGAGGAAACGGGCAGCCTACTTCGGGATGTTCGGGGCGTTGGGCTGGGGATTCGGCGGCTCCATCTCGTACATGCAGGTCATCAGCTACACCCATTCGGGGCACGCCCCCTCCCAGTTATATGGGTTCATCGGACTCTTCTGGATAGGGTTTCTGTGGGCCGGGTTGGGTGGAGCGGGCACCGCCTTTCCCGCAGTGGCTGACCGCCAGCGCCTGTCCGAACTGTTCAAACCCTTGCTGTGGGTGTTTGCCGTCTGGACCATCCTCAAGTTTGGCGAGGAGCCTCTGGCTCGATACTACGAAAAGCACGTATGGGACTCAGAAGGCCCCTTCTACTGGTTCGACACCGATTGGCTTCAGGCCTTCTGCGCCTTGATTGGCCTCTGCCTGTTCGACCTTTGGGAGCGCTTACGAGGGAGGCGCTTTAGGGCACTCACAGAAATACCCGTCTTTGTCCTGTGTCCCTTGGCCGGGGGCCTCCTCGGGTGGCTTGGACAGACGGCGCTCCAGGAGTACGGATATTCGGCGAGCTTGGTGGAGATTTTTGTCCTCCCCCAAGGCGATACGACGCACTTCGATGTCGCAAATTTGATGACCAACTGGCCCCAATTCTTCTCCGACGTTGTCCCCTACTTGGGGGTGAGCTGCGGCGTGATCATTGGGGTGGCGATCTACTTCGCCTGGTTTGGGCAGTGGCGCTGCAGTGCTTCACTTCTGCTGCACATGGCGTTGGGATGGTTCGCCGTCTTTC
>JBHEKO010000774.1:0-2538 GCA_041859475.1 Candidatus Hydrogenedentales bacterium | reverse complement strand
GGCGGAATCGTCACCCGTTGCCCCGCGACTTGAATGCGAAACCGCTCGCCCTCTTCAAGGCAATCGGCCAACCGTCGCAACTTGGCGATAAACTGCTTGGTCGGGTACGCCTTCTCGATATCCCGTTTCCGTGATCGCTTTGTGCCGGCCATATCCATTTCTCCTATGTGACTCAACCTGAATGGGCGCAGATTTAGAGTATGCCGCAAGACGGCACTCGTTTTCCCAGTTTGGATCGGCGGGGCGGGAGTTTGGGACGATCCAGCATCCGCGACGTTTATAGGGGGAGTCCAAAAGTGAGGTTCGCAACGGACATGGTTCACGCATCCGACGAAACGCTCCTGCAGCGGTGGGTCCGCCAGCACGACGCCGACGCGTTCGCGGAAATCGTATCGCGCCACGCGGGCATGGTGCACGCCACATGCAGGCGTATTCTCGGCGATCCCACGGAAGCGGAAGACGCCACGCAGGATTGCTTCCTGCGTTTGTCGGTCGTGGATGGGTGGACCGGTCCTTCGCTGATTCCTTGGCTGCACCGGCTCGCCACGTACCGTTCTCTCGACCGTCTGCGTCAGAGCAAGCGGCGTCGCGACCGCGAATGGCGGTACGCGCACACGGTTGCCTCGACGCAACTCGCCTCGTGGAACGATATCGAGCCGCATGTGGACGAGGCCGTTGCGGAGTTGCCGGAGGAAATGCGCGAGTTGATCATCCGCCATTACCTGCGGGGCGAATCCTACTCGGACTTGGCAGAGGCGACCGGTCTCTCCCGCTCCACCGTGGCCCGGCGCGTTCAGGAGGGCACGGCGCGGGTGCGAGAGACGTTGGCGAAACGCGGCCTCACGGCAAGCGATGCGTCGCTGCTAGCCGAGTTCGCGCCCTACGCCGAATTACCGGTTCCAGCGACCTTGGTGTCCAGTCTGGGGAAAATGGCCTTGGCAGGCGGCGCGGGTACGAGTCTCGCTTCCGCCGGAGTCGCAGGAGTGCTTATCATGACTAAGAAGACGGTGGCAATTGCCGCGTGTGCGTTCCTTTCAATCGGCGGAGCGGTGGCGTATCGGCAATGGACCCACGCGCCGAAGTCCGCTGTGGTCCAGTTTGCTCAACCGGCTGCGAAACCGGCCGCGCCTATTTGGAAAGAGACTCCGGCTAAAACGGCTGCTGCGCCGAATACGATGCGCGCTCCCAACGCCCAATTGACCAAGAAGGCCTTCGTCAGCATTCTCCGCATGGCCGTTACCGGCGGATCAGGCACGAAGTCCGGCGCTAAACAATCCCCATTGACGTCCAACGAGATCGCCGTGGACAACGGCGCTCACTATTTTCTTCTCGCGACGGAAATCATGCCGGAAGAGACTTCGACGTGGCTTACGATTTTCCTGGAGGAGATCGAAAAGACCGGATGGCGAGACGATCCCAAGGTGGCGGAGACGCTTCGCGAGTACAAGGCCGCGCTCGATGCTGTCCGCAAAGGCGTGGAAATGGGCAACGCTGAGTTGCCGCCGTGGCGCGGCGTCGATGACTCGACGATGTATCTACCGAAGTTTCGCACCTTGGGCAGAGTTCTGGCGTTGGAATCGTGCATGTATGCGGCGAGCGGCGACTATACGAACGCCCTTGATTCGTATGAGACCATGCTGGCGTTTGCCGCCGACTCATCTCACGGCGGTCCCATTGTCGGACAACTCATCGGAAGCGCCATACAGGCCCAGGCTTTTGACGATCGCGCCCCAATCCTAGAGTTAAGTTCGCAGTCGCCTGAACAGTCTCTCGCGTTCATTGCCGACATCCAGAAGATTCAGTCGGAACGAATTCCTTACGGGCAATCGCTATCCACCGAGGCGAGCGATCTTGCCGCGTGGTTCCAGGAGTCGTTTCCAGACGCCCAATCGCTCATGGACTATGCAAAGCAACTTGACCTGGATGCCGAGACCCCCCAATACCTCGCACGAACTTCTCCCAAGACGCTCTACGCGCTCACGCGGGGCGCCGTCGTCGATTACCAAGCGGCGGGCGCCATGCTCAGCCTGCCGTACTATGAGCTCGAGCCTCAGGACGCCGCGGAGATTGGCGCGGACAATCCGGTCTCGCAGTTTCTGCTTCCAGACATCATGCTCTACGCGGAAGCCCAGGCGAGAAGCACGGCAGAACTGGACGGCCTGGTGCTTTCATGCGCCATTGAGTCGTATGGCCGCCAGAACGGAACCTATCCGGCATCGCTGGATGCGCTATCGCCGGCATACCTCGCCGAGATCCCTACAGACCCATTCACGGGGCAGTCGTATTGCTACGCTGTGAACGGCTCCAGATACTCGCTCTACAGCGCCGGGCCGGACATGGTGGACAGCAGGGGCGTTGCCATGAACAGCAATGGGGGCGGCTCCGGAGACATCGTGCTGAACCCGTGAAGCGTGTTTACTTCTTGACCCCTTCGACCCCAATCTGAAGCGTCACTTCGGTGCCGATGGCGTCGGGCATGTAGTTCATCCCATAGTCGGCCCGGTTGATGACGAGCGTTGCTTCCCACCCAGCGCGGTG
>JBHEKO010000326.1:0-5712 GCA_041859475.1 Candidatus Hydrogenedentales bacterium | reverse complement strand
TCCCGCATTTTGTCGACGCGATTGTGCAGGCTTTTACCCAGAACCTATAAGGAGGCGATCGTGGGATTTCCGGATGTGCGTTTGAGACGTTTGCGCGGCACGCCAACCCTGCGCCGCATGGTGCGCGAAACGCGCCTGTCCGTGGACGACCTGATCATGCCGCTCTTCGTGCGCCCCGGGTCCGGCGTCAGGAATCCGATCAAGTCGATGCCCGGCAACTATCAGTTCAGCGTCGACACCCTCGTCGAAGAAACCAAAGCCATCGAGCAGGCGGGCGTGCCCGGCGTGATTCTGTTCGGCATCCCCGATTCCAAAGACGCCGTGGGCACGCAGGCCTACGCCGATGACGCCATCGTGTGCCGCGCCGTCGAGGCGATTAAGAAGGCGTGCCCGTCGCTGTGCGTGATCACCGACGTGTGCCTCTGCGAATACACCGACCACGGACACTGCGGGGCCGTCGCGAAAACGCGCGCGGGCGCCTTTGACGTCGATAACGACGCCACGCTGCCGCTGCTCGTGAAAGAAGCCCTGGCCCACGCGCGCGCCGGTGCCGACATGGTCGCGCCGTCCGACATGATGGACGGCCGCGTCCGCGCCATCCGCGCTGCGCTCGACGCCAACGCCTTTTCCGATCTGCCCATCATGGCCTACAGCGCCAAGTTCGCGTCGGCCTTCTACGGCCCCTTCCGCGACGCCGCCGAGTCGCCCCCGCAATTCGGCGACCGCACGACCTACCAGATGGATTCGCCCAATGCCCGCGAGGCCATGCGCGAAATCGCCGCCGACATCGACGAAGGCGCGGATATCGTCATGGTGAAACCCGCGCTCGCGTACATGGATATTATTCGTATGGCGTCGGACCGCTTCGACGTGCCGCTCGCCGCCTACGTGGTGTCGGGCGGATTTTCGATGGTCAAGGCCGCCGCCGCCAACGGATGGATTGACGAAAAGCGCGCCGCGCTGGAAATCCTGACGGGAATCCGCCGCGCCGGCGCGAAGCTCATCCTGACCTACTGGGCCAAGGACGCCGCAGGCTGGTTGAAGTGAGCCTGGCGCCTCTCCCGGCGCTTACCCGAAAAGGCGTACCAAGCGACTCTTCGATACGCCGCAACCGGCCTGCCTCCTCCTTCGCTCTCCCTGTTGCACAAGTAACCAACGTGTGTTAGCCTTGATTGGGTCGTGCATATAGACACCCGCGCAAAGCCGGCACGGAACCGGTCGAAAGTCCGCCGGGCGTGGTGCCTTACGCAGTGACTGCGGTGGATAGCGTCGCGACAATCATGTTGGACGGGCGCGACGTGCGAATGGGATTTATGGAAGTCATTTCAAACAGCGGCCAGCGGCTCCCCGTTATCCTCATCGTGGACGATATTCCCGAGAATATCGCCCTGATGAAGCGTCTGCTCGCCCCGAAGGGATACGACGTACACGAGGCTACGGGCGGAAAGGCTGCCCTTGAAATCGTACTCCAAGACCCCCCCGACGTTATCCTTCTCGACCTCATCATGCCCGACATAAACGGGTTTGAAGTCTGCGAACGGCTCAAACGGGATCTCTCTACCCGCCACATTCCCGTCATCATCGTCACGGGCATGGCCGAACACGAAGCCAATATTCGCGCCCTGGAAGCCGGGGCAGACGATTTTCTCACTCGGCCTATTGATCCGGTCCTCCTCGAAGCGCGAATCCGTAGTTCCGTCAAGTCGAAAGCGCTGCAAGATCAAATCATGCGCTACCAGAGGCGGCTCGAAGACGACAATGTAGCCCTCGAAGAACGGGTCCGCGAACGAACGACCATGCTGGAACGAATCCAACAAGTCACGGTCTTCTCGCTCGCGCGGCTTGCGGAATCACGCGACCCCGAGACGGGCGAGCACCTGGACCGCATGCGGCGCTATGTGCGCGAAATCGCCATCGAACTGGGCAATCGCCCCAAATACGACAGCATTATCGACAGCGGCTTTATCGAAACCCTCTATTATTCGAGTCCCCTTCACGATATCGGAAAGGTGGGCATACCCGACGCTATTCTTCTGAAGCCGGGCAAGCTCACCACCGACGAGTTCGATATCATGAAGACTCACGCTCTGATAGGAGGAGATACCCTCAAAGCGGCCGATGCCGAGGCCGGCGGCAATTCGTTCCTGACCATGGGCCGCGACATCGCCTACTTCCATCACGAAAAATGGGACGGCAATGGCTACCCCTATGGACTGAAAGCTACGGACATTCCCCTGCCCGCCCGCATTTTGGCGCTGGGCGACGCCTACGACGCCCTAACCTCGCGCAGGCCCTATAAGGAACCCTTTACGCACGAAGTCTCGCGCGACATCATCGTCAAAGCCGCGGGGTCCCACTTCGACCCCGAAGTTGTCGATGCATTTCTCGCGCGCGAAAACAAGTTCGTCAACATTCACGACGCATTCGAGGACAAGGGGCATCCAACGCACATCGAGCAGGTTATGAAGACCCTTGACCGCCTCCACGCCATGGAGAGCGACCGGGCGCCTGCGGCGAAACCCGCGCAATAGCCCTGCCTCCCCTGTCGTCCCGGCACTCGCTATCTACGGCCCGAGCAAACGGTCCATCGCCGCAAGCAGGGCATGTATCGAGTAGGGTTTCTGAATGAATTCCGCATGGGGGAGCCGGCACAGCGGTTCGAGTTCCTCGACCTCCATATACCCGCTCGAAAAGACGACAGGCAAGCCAGGGCGAATCTTCGAAAGCTCTTCGTAGGCCTCGCGACCGTCCATGTTGGGCATCGTCATATCAAGCAGTACGGCGCGAATCTCGCTGGCGTGCTCGCCGTACCGCTCAATCGCTTCGACTCCGTCGTTGGCAAGAAACACCGTGAATCCGCGCCTCTCCAACAGGGCCTGCGCAACCCGCCGAACTTCTTCCTCGTCATCCACCACCAGAATACCGCCCCGCCCCTGCCGCTCTTCTTCTGCCACAACGGAAGCTTCCTCCCGCGAATTCGCCTCCGCATCCGCCGGCGGGAAATACACCCGAAACGTTGTTCCTTGCCCTGGGGCGCTCACAAGGTGGATTGCCCCATGGTGCCCCCGGACTATTCCAAGCACGGCCGCCAATCCAAGGCCGCGGCCTGTAAACTTCGTGCTAAAGAACGGATCGAAGACACACCGCTTCGTCTCCTCGTCCATACCACATCCGTTGTCGCTCACTTCAAGATATGGGAACTTCCCTGCATGAAACCCGTTCGCCATGATCATTTCGCCCAGCATGGCGTCGTCCACTGCGGCCGTCCCGGTGACCAGGCGAACGCTCCCTCCCGAGTCGGCAACGGCATCGGCGGCATTGGTGACCAGATTCATGACCACCTGCCGCAATTGCCCCGTATCGCCCTTGATGGTTGGAAGATCCCGATCCAATTCCACGGATATGTGCGTTTTCTTCGATATCGAAGTCTCCAGCAGCGACATCATTTCCGACGCAAGCTTGGACAGGCTCACCAAGCCTATGCTCAGCGCCCCCTTGCCCGCGTAAGCCAACATCTGATTGGTGAGCTCCGCGGCGTGTTTGGACGCCTTCTCAATATGCTCGATGCATTCGACGGCGGGCGAATCGTCAGGGACGTGAATACGTGCGAGACTCGCATTTCCCAGAATTGCCATCAACAGATTGTTGAAATCGTGCGCAATCCCGCCGGCGAGCACACCGAGACTCTCCATCTTCTGCGCGTGCCACACCTGCTCCTCAAGACTGCGCCGCTCCTCTTCCGCGCGCTTGCGCTCCACCGCGTTGCCCAGCGCTTGCCCCATTAGGCTCGCCATCGCGAGCGTGTCCTCCGACCAAACGCGTTCTCCCCGAACCGTCTCGAATCCCAGCAGACCTATCAGCTTTCGCCCTACGGTAATGGGGACATTGAGCAGCGACTTGATGGACTGGGCCTCGAACAAGGCGCGCTCGGCGGCCGCTTCCGGAGGCAAATCCGATAGACTGGAGACTATCAAGCAATTGTGCCGGTAGAATTGCTGCTCGGCCCACGTGAGTGTCTCGCGCAGGTTCCGTCCCTTCAGAATGTTGTGTTGCGACTGAACCCCCGGCGCACACCACTCGTAGCTACCTGTGACGGCGTCTCGCTCGTCGGAAAGCATCGTCATGTAGCAGCGGTCGGCTTCGACGAACTCTCCCAGCAGCTTCAGCGCTTCGTCGATCTCGGGGCCGATATCGCTCGGTTCCACGTTAATGAACTGTGCCGATATCGTATTAATGATGCGCTCGAACCCAATGCGCTTATGCACCTCCGCTTCCGCACGCATGCGCTCGAACGCGCCCGAAAAAATTTCCGACGCCAGCCGCAACAAGGCCACTTCGTCCGTCGGCCACACGCGCTCTTCTTGAAGCAGAACCACCGCAATCAGCCCCATGTAGGACTGGCCCGCAACCAGGGGCATGGCCAAAAGTGACCGAATTCCCAACTCGTCGACAAGCGCCCGCTCGTGCGCCGCCGTGGACGGCAAACCCTCCGAGCCCGCCATGAAAACGGCTTCGCCGCGCTCAAGCCGCTCCAAGATCCACGGATACTCCGTTGCGTCAAGGCCCGTCAGCATTCCCTTCACCGACGGACTGCCCGCTCTGTTCCACTCCAGAATCTCTCGAATTGACTTGCGGTCGGAAGTGAGTAGAATCGCGCCTACTATATCCACGCTCAGAAACGTGCCGATCTCCTCCAGAGCGCGTGCTACGGACGACTCAAGCGAATCGGCGCGAATATGGATGAATTCCGTGGAGATGCGCGTAACCAATTCCTGATGCATCGTGCGCCTGCGAAGTTCCTCCTCCGCGAACTTCAGCTCCGTGATGTCCTGCATCATGAGGAAAGCGCAATCGCCGCCCGTCGCGGAATCCGCCACGCGCCGCCCGTCAAGCCGCACCCAACGCATCTCGCCGGACATCGTCCTGAATGCCGTCTCCGCCACGTAGCAGTGACCCTGCGTGCGGACGGTGTCCAGGAGGAAGTCATCGGGACGCAGGGGAATCATCAGATCGGAGAGGCGCGCACCCGCAAGGTTCGCGGCGCGATAGGTGTCGGTCAATCCCAGAATGCGAACAAGCATTTCGTCCGCTTCCAGAATAACGCCATCGAACGTGGTACGGCACAAAGCCGTCTTGGAAAGCTCTAGTGCTTCCTGTTGCATCAGCTCCACGCCGGAGACTATTCGCGGGGAATCGTCGGACATGCGCTCGCTACCCACTCCCGGTGGCCGAATCGAGACTCGAATCACAACTCTTGCCTCGGATAGCGATTATCCTTCAGGGCGCATCGCCGCTACAAGCGCATGCCGCGGAAGGTGCGGTTCGCCGCCTCATTTGTCTCTAGCCTCTCAGCGCATCATGCTTTTGTATCGGCCCTGATTGGGAAGTTCGGGCGCGGGAACAGCTTCGGTTGACGGCAGGGCCGACCATTCAACCCCTTCCGGCTTAACCGGATACGCATTCGCGTACCAGTCCGCCGTGTTGATGAATTCCACCGAGCCATTCATGAACAGGACATTACTGCCGCCTGGGACGTGATTGAAATTCTCGGCATCGTCCAACTTCCCAATATCCCACATGAGCGGCGCGCGTGGAATCCCGCGCTCAGGCGGGGGCAACGAAAACGGCTTGATGGCATAGGCCCCGATGTAGTCGTAACTAAACCGAACGCTGTCGGTTGCTTCGAGCAGGGAGTTCGTAAAAGCCGGTCTT
>JBHEKO010000684.1:0-3697 GCA_041859475.1 Candidatus Hydrogenedentales bacterium | reverse complement strand
GCTGTGTTTTTCGTCGGGGTGAACTTCTGGACATCGTGTCCGGAAGTGGTCTTGTGTTGCGAGGCACAGACATAGCGCCATTGCGGAAACATTGGAATTTCCGCGTGTTTTGGCCTGTTCGGGCCTTGCCATCGCCGGAGTTGATGTTCCCCCCTGTGAAGAGCGTTCATGCTCCGAGCAAGCGCCGCGACCAACTGGCGGTGCGGGAGGTGAACATGTCGACGTTGGTGTTGGAGACGGATGGTGGGTGTTCGGAGTTTGTAATGAAGCCGCTGGACCGCGCGTCGAAATGGCGAAGCAGAAAGAGACTCGCCGTGGACGCGCAGGGCCGCGAATGCCGCCACGCGCTCATAACGCATGACGGGGTGCTTCTGACCCCAGGTGCGGTGGCGGCGTTGTATGAAGATGCCGATGGCAATGCGGTTGAAGTTGCGGACGTTATTCAAACGGACAGGGATGGCAACATCTTGCGCAGCATCCCTGCAACATTGGGGCGGCCACAACGGCCCGTGGGACCAGTTGCGCCGGAGGAATTGCTGGATTACGTGACCGCCAAAGCGTATGCGCTGACCGCCTTGGTCATTGCGCGTGACCTCGGTGATGCCCTTGCCAGCGGCGCGGTCTATCGGGTGGCGTTTCGCGTGCGGGCATCGGTGAATGATTTGCCGGCGTTTCTTCTGGGCAATGAACGCGGACTTTTTCTGCTGCAATGCAAACCGTGTCTGGCCGAGTTCGTGCGGCATGATCAACCGGTTGTGTTGGATGACGACCTCGATGATGAAGATGAACTTTGGGAAGACTGGCCTCTGCATACCTCGCATGCCGACGTGGGAGCCGCTCCATGGTGAGGACGCGGCGTATGCGTCTGGCGGACCATCGGGGTCGTGACGCGACCGTGTTACTGGTCCCCATGGTTCATTCCGAGCACCGACGGCATCGGGACACGGAAAGACGGCCCGTCGCGAACGTGCGGCGCGTGCGTGCAACGCGCGAGACCAACACCGAAGCCCTGCTGGCCCGCTGGCCAGACCCGGATGAATTGGCGCGCGCATTGATCGCTAGCGATCCTGAGTTGGACATGGGAAATGCCGGTCGCGCCACGGGCCCTTGCGACCGCGTGCATCTCGACGGCGATGGCAAAACTCTCTACGCGCCGTCTGTCGTCGAGGTGCGGTATGCACCCGACGGGCTGGAACTGGAGCGCTGCCCGCTTTCGGTACGTCCGTCTAACCTCGTGACACCTGTACCACCGATATGGTCGGGGGTGGTGCTGTCGCGCTGCGAAGTTGTGCGCGCCTACGCGTTCACGCGCGCATACCAGGTGATGCACGCCAACGCCCTCGAGTTCGATTTTCTCCACGGGCTCGCGGCCCACCTCGATGCGCGCGGCGCGATGGCACAGGTCGGCTCGGGCCGACGGGGCACAGGACCGCTCGTTCTTGAACGCAACGGTCCGTCGTATCGCGGTTTCCTCGATGGCCGTGTCCAGGGTGACGCGATGCGGTTGGTCTTGTACCTTGCGTCGTTCGCACTTGATGCATCGGAGGCGCGCCATGGTTGAGTTGCTCGCAGATAAGGCGCAGCCGCTTGGTACAGGACGCTTCTATCCAGCGGGTGCTCTGCGTGATGCTGAACTGGCGGCGCTGCTCGCGTCATACAAGGCCCACATTGCCGGGGCATACAGCAGCATCGCGCCCGACGCCATTCATGCGAACGTTCCGCCGGGCAAGCACATCGTGTCCACGAAGGTTGATGGCGAACAGTGGTTCCTGTACAAGAACGGCTGTGGTTCCGTGCTGCTTTCCCCAAACGGGAAAGCCATCACCAAGGTGCTTCTTACGGAAAAAGGCCGACCAGGCTCTCGGGACATGGTCAGGGCTGCTCGCGGGAGAACTGTATGCGGAGGGGAACGCGGCTCGTTCCCGCGTCTTCGACCTGCATGCCGCCTTGGGCGGTGGCGTGCAAGCGTCTGTGGATCGATTGCGTTTCGCTGCTTTCGACCTCCTTTTCGACGATAGCGCGGACTGTTCGCACCTCCCCTTCGAACAACGCGCGGAACGCATTCACAGTTTGCTACCAATGCACGGGGCAGTCCATCGCGTTGACTTCACCGAGGTCAACGGACCAGCGGAGGTGGATTCGTTCTTCCGGTCGCGCGTGCAGGCGGGCGCGGAAGGCATTGTTCTGCGCTGCGCCGACGGACGGGTCTTCAAGATCAAGCCGCGCGTGACCATCGACGCGGCGGTCGTGGCCTGGACGGAAACACCCTCGGGACTGGGCGAGCTGCTCCTCGGGTTGATGCCAGACGAGCAACCAACCGACGGTCCCGTCCTGCAACTCATTGGCCGCGTAGAGACTGGCTTCAGCGAACGCGAGCGACATGAACTCGCCGAACGGTTGCGGCCCATGCAGTGCGCCTCCTCGCTGAGTTTTTCCAGCCGAAGCGGTTTGCCGTATACGTGGGGCCGACCGGAAATGGTCGTCGAGGTGACGTGCCACTAGTTGCTGGCCGTAAACAGTGAAGGCGAATCCATCCGCCGTTGGCGCGTTGCCTATGACGATGACGGCTGGAAGCCCCTGGGTAAGGCCGCAAGCGTGAGTCTGCGCGATGCCGTGTTTGTGCAAACTCGCGAGGACAAGTCAGCGCGACTGCCCGATGTCCGGTGGGCGCAGGTTGCGGACCTCATACCGGTACACGACGGAAACGTTTCGCGTGCCGACCTTCCTCTCTCGACGGTAGTGCGTCGCGAGGTCTATGCAAAGACCGTCCGGGGCGGCGGCCTTGCCGTCCGCAAACTCGTCGCATGGAAGACGAACAAGGAAGGCAAAGACCCGCGCTATTCGGCATATGCCGTTCTGTTCACGGACTATTCCCCGGCCCGTGACGAACCGTTGCGCAGGGAAATTCGGACGGCCTCGACTCTCCAACGCATCGTGGCCATTGTGGACGCCTGGCTCGCGGAGAACATCCGGCGCGGATGGGATTGTCTCTCCAAAGACTGCAACGTCGAAGGCATCGCTCCTTCTGAAGAGCAGCCCGTTCACGCGGCGCGCCGAGGCGTGCACACACTCACCATCGCCTTTGCCCGCAGCGCCTCGCCGACGTTCCCCATTGTCCGGCGAAGACTCGACGCATTGGCCGAACTCGGCGAACTTCACGTTACGACGAAGGACTCCGGTGCCGAGGTCTGGTTCGAGCTGGAGGTCCGTAGCGGGCTGGTGGAGAACCACCGACGGATCATCAATCTCCTGAATCTGGTGCACCGATGGAAAAGCACCGAGATATCTCTGGACGGCGAGACGCTGGACAAATTCGCCGTCGATAGTGTGATGAATCGGTTGGACGAGATACGCCAGTGCTGGAGCCGTCGCAAAGCCGCTGGCCCTGCAGGATGCAGACGCGATTGTGCATTGGGTTGCCGGGCGTTGCGCATCACGCAGTCGCAACGATTTCTCGAAGGCTCGTTCGTAACCGAGCCGCCGTGGTACGCGGTGGGACGTTTCGAGAACGGACGCGTCATCGTGGACAAGGCCGCACTGATGGCGCAAGTAGAACGGCAGACGAACGCGCTGCTGGCGGAGTGCTCCCTTTACGACAAGGCCGCCGTGTTGTCTGCCATTGAATCGCTGCCTGCGACGTTGTCTGCGAACGAGCCGGGATACCGCATCGTGTACCGAAGAGAAGACGGACTCGCCG
>JBHEKO010000655.1:0-3332 GCA_041859475.1 Candidatus Hydrogenedentales bacterium | reverse complement strand
CGTCACGACGTCCCCCGCGGTAACGCCCAGACTATTGGCCAGGTGTTCGGAGAGAACGAGCCCATGATCGCCGATGTCGACGGGGTGCATGCGGGTATCGAGCAACTTCTGGAGATGCGCGTTGCGTGGAAGCCCCGTGATTATTGCGTCTCTTTTGTGCCAACGCCCCTTGATCTCGAAGGGATATTCGAGCATAGGCTCTGCGTAGCGAACGTAATCGAATCGTGACGACTCATAGTAAGCAGACTTGCTCCGTTCGGATTCGAAGGCAATCTTCACGTCTTCGCGCTGCACGTCCTCGAATTGGAAGCGCAACATGAATTCCATGGAGTCGATCGAAAAGAACCCCATTATCAACAATCCCGAAGAAATCATGACGCCAAAGACGTTGAGCGCGGCGCGAAATGGATTGCGGGCCATGTTGCGCGCGATCATCTTGTTCGTAAACGAAAGTTGCCGCCACAGAGTCTCCGAGCGTTCCAAGAGGGTGCGGCGGGCAAAGCGAGGGGCCTCGGGCCGCATCGACTCGGCGGGGTTGATGCGGGCGGCGTGAACTACCGCCATCACCGCGCCCAAGACGGAAAACACAATGGAGGATCCCAGGGAACGCACAAGGATTTCGGGGTATACGCGAGATCGAAGCAGCGGGAACTCGAAAAAATCCACGTACATTTTGATCATGCCTGAGGACATCCATTGCCCCAGGAAGAACCCCGCGATACAGCCCGCAGTGCTTAGCGCCAGCGCGTACTTGACGTAGTGAATCGCAATGGCGATGTTCGAGTATCCAAAGGCTTTTAGCAGCCCAATTTCCGTCCGCTCTCTGCGCACCATGCGGTTCAGAAGCACGAGAATGATGAGCGCCGCGATTCCCTGGAAGACGGCAGGTACGACGAGGCCCGTCACGGCTAAGCCATCGATCTCGTCCGAAAGAAAGCGGTTTGAGATTTGGTCCACCCGCTTCGTTTTGGCGTACACGCCGTAGGGGTCAAGTATCTTCTCGGATTGATCCAGGATTTCGCTTAACGACTGCCGGTTGTCCGTCACGCCGACGATATCGTTACACGCGGCTTTCATGTCCAGAGCCGTTTCGGCGAAGTCTTGAGGCACCCAGAGAATACCGAAGCGTTCCGGACTCGGCAGAAAGTCCTGTGCGCCGCGAATCATGTATACGTATTCGGGGGACAACGCAAGGCCGGCGATACGCAACGAGTGCTTCTTGTTGTCGATAGACGCCTGGATTCTGTCGCCGACTTTCAACCCATTCTCCCGAGCAAAGCGGACGCTCAGGATGACTTCATTCAAAACACCCGGGGAAAAGTATCTTCCCTCCATTAGGCAGATATCGTCGATGACCTGCTCGGGCCGGTTCGGCATGGAGACAATACGGCCTGTACGAGGCTCGCTCTGCCCCGAGATGTCTACATTCACATCTTTGACGATACGTCCGCGCGCGGCATGCACGCCCGGGAGCGCCTCAATTTTGAAGACGGCGGTGAGCGGCGCGCGTTCGAGGTTGATCTCGAAATCGGCGAACCGGTAGCGGGTGTAGTACGTGTCGCGGGTCAGTTTCAGATTCTGATGGGCCTAGGCGATGCCGATGTAACACGCCGCGCCGCACAGCACCACTGCGGCGACGGCAATGCTCTGCCCTCGCGACGACCAAATAGTCCGAGCGAGTTTCTTATCGAGGATCTTCACCAGTCGAGCTCGTCCACGGGTTTGCGCGTGACGTTGACGGTAATCTCGCGCACGCGTCCGTCCATCATGCGGACAACCCGATCCGCGATATCGCCAATGGACACATTGTGTGTGATCACGACAACGGTTGTGCCCATTTGCTCGTTCACGCGATTCAACACGTCAAGGACGACTTTTCCCGTTGCAAAGTCGAGAGCGCCGGTGGGTTCGTCGCAGAGGAGAATCTCGGGCTGCTTCGCCACGGCGCGGGCGATGGCGACACGCTGTTGCTCGCCGCCGGAGAGTTGCGATGGGAAATGGTCTCGCCGTTCGCCCAGACCCACCAGTTCCAGCGCCTCGCGCGCGGGCATTGGAGTCCGGGAGATTTCGGTGGCCATCTCGACGTTTTCTTGCGCGGTCAAGTTGGGCATGAGATTGTAGAATTGAAAGACGAAGCCGATGTGATGGCGCCGGTACTGCGTGAGTCGAGACTCGGAGTAAGAAGAGAGATTGGAATCGTGAAACCGCACACTGCCTGAAGTCGGCGTGTCGATTCCTCCGATGATGTTTAGCAGCGTGCTTTTGCCGGAGCCACTGGGGCCCAGGATAACCAAGAATTCGCCTTGGTATACTTCGAGGCTCACGTCGCGCAACGCGGACACCGTCACCTCCCCCATGCAGTAGTCTTTCTTCAGCCCTTCCACTTGAAAGACTTTGGGTTGCGGAGCCTTGACTATGTTCGCGTTTGCGTTCATGGCTTAGATCGCAGGATAGCACAATAAACGGGCCGGAGCCGCATGGAGGAGACCGGCCGCGCGACCCTGAAAGCGCCGCGCGGCCCGATGCGAAATCCGTTGAAGAGACTACTTCGAGAACGGCAGGGTCGCGTCGGTGACCGCGCCTTCGGATGCCGAGTTCACGAGATGGGTGTATTTTGCCAACACGCCGCGGACGTAACGGGGCTTAGGCGCTTTCCATGCTTTGAGCCGCTTCTGGATTTCTGCCTTGGGGATGCCGAGGTCAAGCGTGCGTTTGTCGGCGTCGATGGTGATAGGATCGCCGTTCTTGACGATGGCCAGCGGTCCGCCGACTTGTGCCTCGGGCGTGATGTGACCCACGACAAATCCGTGGCTGCCGCCGGAGAACCGGCCATCGGTGACAAGAGCAACATCCTTGCCGAGACCTTTGCCCATGACGGCGGACGTGGGCGCAAGCATTTCGCGCATACCGGGGCCGCCTTTCGGGCCTTCGTAGCGAATAACGATCACGTCGCCCTTCTTCACGGTACCGTCAAGAATGCTCTTGAGGGCGTCCTCTTCGGAATTGAACACGCGCGCTTTGCCGGTGAAGCGCATGCCTTCTTTGCCGGTAATCTTCGCAACGGCCCCTTTGGGTGCGAGGTTGCCGTACAACACGACGAGGTGTCCGTCCTTCTTAATTGGATCGGACAAGGGGCGAACAATCTCCTGTCCGGCGGGATACGGTTTCACGCCTGCGAGATTCTGCTTGATGGTCTTGCCGGTGACGGTCAGGCAATCGCCATGCAGAAGGCCCGCGTCGAGCAAGGTCTTCATCAAGGGCGTCAAGCCGCCGATGGCTACGAACTCCGCCATCACAAACTTGCCGCTGGGTTTCAGATCGGCCAACACGGG
>JBHEKO010000613.1:0-6715 GCA_041859475.1 Candidatus Hydrogenedentales bacterium | reverse complement strand
GAACTGGGAGCAGCGGCGCATGACCGAGACGTTCGAGATTCGCCTGCGCAGCCGCAAAGCGGAGCCCGTGGAAGTGCGCGTCTTCGAGCGCCTCTACCGCGGAACGAACTGGGAGATCGGCGAATACTCCGACCCCTATTTACAGAAGGACAGCAGCTCCGTCGAATTCCGCGTGCTGGTGAAACCCGGCGCCGAAAAGGTACTTACGTATACGGTGACGTACACATGGTGACATTGGGGAGGATGCTTCGATGAGACGGCAGCTTGCTTTGACCCTGTGTGTCGCGAGTATTTCATGCCTCGCCTATGGCGCGGAGTCGGCGGAAAACTTCCATGTGTACGAATGCCAGCAGGACCAGACGGGACGCATCTGGGGGTTGCTGAATCCGGACGGCGCGGAGACTTTCCTCGCTTATTGGCAGGACGGCCAGTGGAAACGCTGCGACTACTCTCCCGATCCCGGCAGTGCCAAAGCGGCGCGGCCCGATAGTCTAGAGCGAACGGTGCATGGCGAGGTCGTGGTGCGTTGGTACTCTGGAGAGCCAATGAAGTTGTTTCTCTCCGTACACCGGGGCGATGAGGCGCGCATTGCCGCCCAGGTGCTTGCGCCCAAAAACTACATGCACCAAGTCGTCGTCGACGCCTCAGGCACGATATGGGCCACTCGCGACCGCGGGCTCTTCTGTCTCCCCAAGAGCGACCAGCCCGCGGAGTTCCCGGCGAAACCCATCACCTATTTCTCGATGCTTCAGTACCATGAGTCCCCAATCCCGGCGCAAGTGGAGCAAGCCCATTTTACCCCTCCCTCGCTCATGGTCGATCCCTCGGGCCGCGCATGGGCATGGGGGAGGCAGGTGCCTCCGTACGAAACGAGTCCCGGACTAAAGGGCATCTTTCTTTTGCAGGACGGAAAGCTCGAACCGCATGCCAATCTCGAAGGTATACCCGACGCCGCGTTCAGTGTTTTCGAACACAAATTGGGCGATACCTACTGGATCGCTGTCATTGGCCATGGGCTTTACGAATTCGACATGAAGTCCCTTCGCGGAATCCCCGTGTCCGAGCCTGAACCCGATGCCTTCAGGAATGTGTTTCAAGTTACCGCAGTGCATGACGATTGGTATGTCTTGGCGGCGCCGAAAGCCGTGTTCAATGACGAGATTGAAAAGCCCGCCGTTCTGTGGCGGCTTCGAGGCGGGGCGTGGCAGCGGGTTCTGACGGGCCTCGGTCAATTGCCGCGCTGCATTGCCCAGTCCGACGAGGGTCTCTGGGTGAGCGCGCCCAATGAGGGCCTGTGGTTTGTCCCGCAATCAGGCAGCGAGCCCGTGCTCGTAGACTGGCGTCGCGGCCTCGACGCGCGCGGCATCTATAACCTATTCCCGCTTTCCGGCCCGACTGTCTTCGCTATCATGTCCCGGGCGCAGTGGGGGGGAAGGAACATCATGCGCGAACTGCGCTGGTCCGACTTCAAGAATCCTCTCCGGGTCGCGACGAACGTCAAGGAAGCTCGCGCGTTCACCGCGCCGGTGCTCGACAAAGCAGGCCTCCTGTGGAGCGTTCGTCCGGAGGAACCCAAGTCCCTTGGCGCGTGGGATGGTGTCTCATGGACAAACTATCCGCTGCCCCCGGATGTAGCGCCTCTCGCAATACGTTGTCTTGCGCCCGACAACAAAGGGCGAATCTGGCTGTGTCAATGCAAGGAGTACAAGGGGATTAACTACGATCCGGCCAATGGCCCTGTCCATATCTTCGACACGGCCTCGCATCAGTGGACGAATCACGAATCGTTTCCAAACGCCTTGGTGGCGGAGCGTGCAAAGGTCGGCGACTTTCAACTCAATGAGGAGTACGTGTTTCAGCCCGTGTTCGGACCAAGGCAGCAAATTGCTTTCCTCGAGAATAGTGAAGACAGCAAGATTCACTATTTCGACGGGAGCGGCTGGCATGTGTACGAGCGCGGCATCGTCAAGACTACGGGCAGAACCAGGCCCCGCCTCGAAGGCGTATTCTTCAACGACGACAATCGGTTGAGCGTGAAGGGCCACACCGAAAACAATGAAACCGGCGAGTACAAAGATCTTGTGATGACTCGTAACGACGATGACACATGGGCAAGCGTCGATGGCCCTGCCCCTACCCCATTGCCGCCGCCGTCCCGCCGGCTTCGCGAGCGCCCGGACTACCCTGTTCAGAAAGATGGAGAGTACATCAATTATACGGCGGCCGTCGATGCGCGTGACATCCTCTGGTACTGGTACATGAAAGACGGCCAGCTTATTCGCGGCGGACTTGGCGCGGAAGTCCCTCAGTTCGCGCACGATGAAGCACATCCATTCCGCACGGTCGAGAATATCTGGCGCGCGAATATCGACCTTGCTGGAAACGTTTGGTTCCTGGCCAATTCTGCTCGCGAGATGTATGTATTCACCCCGCGCGAGCCTGCGGTCGATACGCAGGCTGCCGTCGCCAAAGAGAACGTCGATACCGTTCGTATCACCATGGCCGCGCCCAACTCCGCCGAACCCCGCTACGTGTGGCGGATGGACGGCGGTGCGTGGAGCATGCCGCAGAAGGATACCGAAGTCCGGATGGCGAGTCTGAGCGGAGGCGAGCACACGTTTGAGGCCTTTGCTGTCGACGAATATCTCACGCCCGACGCGACTTCCGCCATCGCCAAGTTCACCATCGACATCGATACGGGACAACAAATCGCAGGCTGGATCGAGCAACTTTCCTCGCCCGACTACGAAGTACGTGCCAATGCGGTCAAAGCCCTCCAACAGCGCCCCGAAGCGTCTCTGAAGGCGTTGCGCGAGGCGCGTCCCAATGTCCCCGAAGGCGTGCAATGGTGGATTGACGTCGCCATCCAGCAGGTCGAGAAGAAGCAGAAGGCCCCGGCTCCGTAGCACCGGCCCTGCTTTGTAACGCCGGCTTCCAGCCGGCAGAGTTCCGAGAGGACCGATCCGTCGAATCCGGCTGATCGGTCTTAGTTCATTTCTCCACGGTTCTTCCTTACTCATTGCGCGCACCTTCCCCAAGTGCGCATAATCTGCCATTCTGAGTACGGCCCTCTCCAACTCGCTTGGCCGCTTCTCGCAAGTCTTGGAAGTTCCCGAAGGATTCCAGAAACGTGGATGACGCTACCCCAGTTTCACGCTCCCGGGCCACACAAACATTCGTGGCCATATTCGTTTTGCACGCCGCGCTGGACTGCTATGGTGGAATCTGGCCGATTTTCAAGCACTTGGCCGGGCTGCCGCTCGGATACGCCGGCTTTGTCGCTACCTCGACCACCATGGTGATGTGGGCGCTCCAACCCGCCTTCGGACATTGGGCCGACCAAGGACGCATGCGCCTGTGTCTGCTGCTTGGTACTGCCCTGACCTTTCCGATGATGCTCCTCGGGCCGCTCGGTGATCACACCGAAACGCTCGGCACGATCCCAAGTTTCACGCTGATGGTGGTGATCATGGGGATGGCGCGATTGGGCCAAGCCATGTTTCACCCCGCCGGCGCAACCGTCTCTGCGTCTCTGACCACTAAACACCGCGCTACGTTTCTGTCTGCCTTTATTGCCGCGGGATGGCTAGGCTACGGAGCGAGTCAGACCGTCTACAGCTACGCGTACTTTGCCACCGGGGGGCACACGGAATTGGCGTTGCTCCCTGGACTCGTCCTTTTCGGGTGGGCGGCGCTTCGGTGCGCCCCCATTGAGCCCGAACGCCTTGCGACTCCCGCGCGCATCCACTTCGGACTTGCGCCGCTGTTGAAGGGCGACATGCTCTTGCTCTTCGTCGTATTGACGCTGATGTCGGCAATGAATCAGGCGCTCTTCTTTTTGTTGCCCGAATTCTTGACGGCAAGCCACTATCCCGAGTGGGTTGTCAACGGCGGAGGACTCGTCTTCCTCGTCATCGGCGCGGGCATTGCCATGGTACCGTTCGGATACTTGGCCGACCGCCTCGGACAACGGCTCGTGTTTATCGTAACCATTGTCCTTTCCGGATTGACCTATGCCGTTCTCGTGATGTATCCACCCAGAACGGTCTTGGGACTAGCCGCCTTGTGCATCCTCACGGGAAGCGTTATTAGTGCCGTGAATCCTCTTGGCGTATCGATCGCACAACGTATGGCCCCGCGCAACATGAGTTCCGTCGGCGGCATTATGATGGGCCTCGCCTGGGCCGTCGCAGCCACCTCGCAATGGATTGTCGGCTATCTGGCCGAGCGCCCCGGCAGCGGACCTTCCGAAGCGTTGGCGTGGATTGCCCTGACGGCGCCCGTAGCGGCACTGCTGACTTTTGCCTTGCCGCGACCCGCACGCAACGGAGAGGTCATGCCCGGCGCAGCTACCGGTTGAGACCGTCTGTAATCGTCTTGAGGTCCAAGTATGCCTCGTCCCAAGTCGGATAGACCCCATCAAGAGCCACGGGCGCCTCGGGTGCAATAGCGAGCCAGGACTTTACATCGATGTCTTGCCTTCCCGACAGAGAGCCCTGGTACGTCCAAACCCTGGAGGCAATGTCGAGCTTGGGTGCGGCTGCAAGCCACAGGCCTACGTGATCGGCAAGCGAGTCCGCAACTTCCTCCGGTTTCACGCCTTGTTTGTGCAACATGGCGACAGGCGCAGCCAGCCGGAGATTGGGCGCATTCACGTCCTTGATCATCGCGAGCGCATACGTTAGGTCGTGCGCGCCATTCGGCGTCATGCGCAGATGCACGATAATGCCCTTTTCATGGGCCTGCGCACAGATCTCACGCACCGAGACGACGAAGCCGGCCCGCGTTTCTTCGGCCGTCGAATTGGTTTCGGGAACGCGGTGAAGAGAGAGCAGCAAATCCTCCGCGCCCAGCGTGCTCATCTTGGCGATTACGCCGGAGATCGCCGCGCGGCTCGCGGTGTAGTCGTCCGGAACGTTGTTAATAAGGCGAAGATCGGGATAGAGGTTGACGCCGGAAGTAAGGTCGATGATAAGGCGTAAGCCTTGCCGTTTGATCCACCCGGCCTCGGCGGCAATCGCGTTGGCGTCGCGTTCGTGCAGATACCGCCAATCGACTTTCAGGCCGTCGGCGTGCTCGAAGAACGTGGGCCGCGCGAGGATGAACTCCTTGATTGTCCGCGCGCCGTTCATCGGCACGATGCGCCCGCGCTGGCGGGGCTGCGGCGCTACGTGGGCGATCTCCTGCACGCCTTGCTCCGCGACGCGTACCCGAAAATGCGGACATCGCCGCCCGCAATGGTGGCTTTTTCGGTCGTGCCGAGTTGCGCTCCTTCGCTGCCAAATGGAACATAACCGGCAGCGGCCTTCTCGGACTGATCGAGGGGTTGCTCTTCAATGGACTCTATGTTTCCGCAGTTCGACGCGATCCAAAAGAAACGCTCCTCCAGTGAGTTGTTGCAGATGCCGAGAGTATAGTCGCCGGGAGCTCTGCGGCAAACGATAAGGCTGAGACCTTCGGCCGTCTCGAAGAGCGACTGTCCGCGAAACACGCCGTCCATCACGGCGCGCACATGATTGAGCATCGGAAATGGCTTAAGCAGCGGTTGATCGATAGGATTCTCGATCTGTTGCGTGACCACCGATTCGCTGGGCACTCCGAACGGCGTAGCGAGCACGGTGATTCTGCCTTTGCCAACAGGCACGTTCGCCGCGGCGATGGTGTCGCCGCAACGGGCCCGAACGGTTGCGGATGCAGGCAGGGTCACGGGCAGCAAAGCAAACGGAACGTCTTCGGTTATGGTCTTGTCGCCAACGCCTATCACTTGGCCTTTGAGAAAAGACTGCGCCGCTCCCTGAACGGCGATACCCGCGAGGCCATCCGGCCATTTGGCGATATTGCCCGCGGTGATGACGAGGTGTCCCCCCTGCTCGACGTAGGCGAGCAGCTTATCGCGCAGCTCGTTCCCGCCGGAGTGTTCGCCCGCGGCCACGATCACGGGATAGCGGTTTAGCAACCAGCTCTCGGCATCGGAGAGGAGACAATCTGCGCTGTCGCCGTAGGGCGTGGGCGTCATGAAGCCCGTTTCGTTGTGATAGTAGGAAGAATCCTGATACCCGGGGTAGAACATGTCGAGGACGTTATCGGTGAGGTAATCGCCTGGAGCGTACGCGATCGTTCCCCAAACGCGATACACGTCGCCGGAATAGAGATGCCTCGGAAACGACCAGCCGCAATGGAAATCGAGTAGCAGCGCGATTGGAGTTTGCATGACGCCTGCGTCGCCATAGGCGTCGATCCAGTCTTTTGCGGACTGCTGGATCTTGCCAACGGGCGTCAGGCCATTCTTGTCGATCCAGGCCGATTCAAATCCGACAAAGGCGCTGTTGTACAAGATATGGCTGTACAGCAAGCGCTTGAGGAGATTAAGGCTGGTGCCATGCGTGGGGCCGTGATCGGGGTTCTTGCCTTCGCCGTCGTAGGTCTTATACCCCCAGCGGTTCCAGACGGACGCATTGCCGAACCACAGCACGCCGTATTGCTTGCCGGCCCCGCGAATAAAGGAGTAATAAACTTGGCTGTTCGGCAGGGCCTGGGCGGTTTCCGCCCCGATGCTGGTGTAGATGCCTTCCTTAAGAAAGTAATGCCCGAAGTTGAGCGAAACGAGCGTAGAGAGCTTGTTTCCAAGGTCGTTGCCCATGCGCTCGAAATGGCGCTGGAAATGGTAGTACTGCTCCAGGCGATCCGAAGAGATTGGATACGTCTGACTGGCGTA
>JBHEKO010000440.1:0-3691 GCA_041859475.1 Candidatus Hydrogenedentales bacterium | reverse complement strand
CCGATCACCCCCATCCAGATGCCCGAGGAGTAGGTGGAGAAATCGTCGTGCAACACAACGGCATTCTCCGCCGCAGCTAGGAAGCATGAACCCAAGACGGTCAAGAAAACCAAACCCGGCAATCGACTCACAGCACGTCCCCTTTCAATCGAGCGTCAAGCGCGCACTAGAGAAGCGCATCTTCTCACAGTCGGACAAGCGAATTCAGATACTCCTCCAGGTTCGTGTAGCCATCGCTATCGGCGTCTTGCGCGCCATCCGATGCGTCGGCAGAATCCAACCTGTTCGCACGTTCCCAATCGTCCGGCATCCCGTCGTGGTCCGTATCCGCGGTCGCAGGCAATGACCTCAAATCCGGCCAACCACCTACGGCGCCCTGTGAATCGATCAAACCTTTTCCGCCACCGCCGAAGGTCTCGCCGTAGCGGGCCGTGCCCGTGCGAATCTCCTCGATGATGCGCGTGTCCACGGCGTCGCGACGTAGCGAGCATCCGGCATCGCGCAAGACCCGCTTGTATGCTTTCGCCGCCGATTGCGTTTTCACCGGGGCCACTACGAACGGAGCGTACGCTCGCAACGTTTGCTCGTTCGCCTCGCCTTCAGGCGAGTAGTCGATGCCGCCTGCCCAGTTGTCGCGCGTAATCGCAGGAAAACCCAAAACGTAGTTCCCTGCGCAGTACATCTTGCCGCGCGGGTCTTTCTGAAGAAAGATGCGGTCGCGCACGCTGTCTGAGGTGGCCGGGCCGGGCTTGTAGTAGTTGTTGATCCAATTGCGCGGCCAAAGTTCGCCGCCGTACGCACTGTTGAATCCCCAGTTGTAGACCACGTTGTTGCGATAGTCCAAAAGGCCCGAGTCTTTGTTGCCGGAGGCGCGCGGATTGCGGCTGCTGTGGTGCGCCAGGATATTGTGATGGAACGATCCGCCGGGACCGCCCCAAAGGCCGCCGTACCCGTGCGAGCCCTTCTTGTGAAGAGAGCGCGTCAGACTCTCGGTGACCATGCACCATTGCACGGACAAGTTCGAAGCCTTGTTGATGGACAAGGTTTCATCCACGCCCCAACTAACCGAGCAATGATCGACGATGATGTGGTCGCCGCCTCCCCCGAACGCATCCTGCTCCTTGCCTTTCTCGTCGCCTGGGCGAACGCGAATGTACCGCACGATAACGTGTTGCGTCTCGAAACTGAATTGATAGTTCTTAAGGCAAATCCCATCGCCGGGCGCGGACTGCCCCGCAATCGTGATGAAGGGATTCTTGATCTCCAATTCCGATTCGAGCGGAATCGTGCCCGAGACCCGAAACACCACGGTGCGCGGCCCTTCCTCCTCGCAGGCCGCGCGAAGACTTCCTGGACCGCTGTCGTTAAGGTTGGTCACTTCGATCACGTGGCCGCCACGGCCACCCATGGTGTACTTCCCAAATCCTTCCGCGCCCGGAAACGCAGGAGCACGGTCCGGCCGCAGGTTCTTGAGGGTCACCGTTCTCGCATTGTCGTTGTAGATAAGGTCCCCTTGCCAACCGGACGGCAGCCGCAACTCGGAAAAGCGCCCCTCCAATGCTTGCAGGCCCGGACCCATCAATGCCAGCACGCTGTTTTCGTGCGGCTCGACCTTGTCCACAAACCGTATCACCGCTGCTCCGCCAAGCCGCCACTTCCCGCGTTGAATCGGATTGACGACAGCATTGTGCGTTACGTCGAACACGGTTTCGGGTTCAGTCGTACGCAAGGTACTGTCGTTCGCGATCCGCGGCAGACGTTCTTCGCCACACAACGCATTCAGGTATTCCTCCAGATTCGTGTAGCCATCGCAGTCGCGGTCTTCGTTGCGATCATCGGGATTCCGAAGATTGAGCCGGTGGTCGTTTTCCCAAGCATCCGGCATGCCGTCCTGGTCGCTATCGACAGGCGCGGGAAGAGTTGCGAGCAGAGGCCAGCCACCCACGTCATCCTGTGAATCGATGACGCGACCCCGCTTGTTCCGCACGTTCTCAATTACGCGCACATCCACGGCATCTCGCTTCAGCGATGCCCCTGCGCGCGCAAGCACTACGTCATACGCCTCCGTTGCGGACTGGGCGGGAAGCGCATACGCACCGACTTCGAAAGGTTGCGACACTTTCCAATCGTCAACAGTACCTTCGTATTGATACTTGCCTTTGCCAAGCCAGCGCGCGAAATCGACGGCAGCGTAGTTGTTCGCATTCAAGTCTTCGCGTCCCTCGAAGAGGTTCCCGGCCATGTAGCCGTGCGCCTCTTTGGGAAGCAAGGTCTTCATGGCGATAGGACCGCGAGCCACGTCGGTCTCGGGGCCAGGCCGGAAGTAGTTGCCAATGAGGTTCGTCTGGCTGTCTGCCACGTTGGCAGCGCCAGTCCAGTTGTAGTCGACGTTATTGCGGAAATCCACGATCACTTCAGGCTTGAATTCGTTGCCGCCAATGGTGGGATGCCGTTCCCGGCAAGTTGAAAATAGATTATGGTGGATGCTGATATTGCTTCTCGGCTGGCGAAACGAGGCGCACATGGCGTGAGCCCCTTTCTCGTGCAGGCTCTTGTTGAGGGCTTCACTCAAAATGCACCATTGCATCGTGTAGCCGGTGGCTCCCCGCATGTCCTGGTTGCCGTCGATTCCCCAGCTCAACGAACAGTGATCGATGATGAAATCGTCGCAATAGTCAACGCTCACGACATCCAGCCCCGATTTCGGCTTGTTCTGGTCCCCCATGCGAAGACGCAGGTAACGGAGAACGATGTCGCGCGAGTCGTCGAATTCCAACCCGTAATCCTTGAGCGTGATGCCATCGCCGGGGGCCGTCTGTCCGGCGATCGTGAGGCACGCCTTATTCACCACCTTGATGGCCGATGTTAGTTCGATCGTGCCGGAGAGGTCGAAGACCACCGTTCGCGGCGCATGCGCGGAGACAATCCCTTCGCGCAGCGAGCCGGGTCCGGAGTCGGCCAAGGTCGTCACGTGATAGACATCGCCGCCGCGTCCGCCTTTAGCCCACTTGCCATATCCTTCCGCACCGGGAAAAGCGGGCACCGTCTCGCTCCCGGAAATCAGCGCGTCCTTGAGGGGTATCTCCATGCGCGACACGGCGTCCGCCACGATCCGGCTGACCACACGCGCGCCCCGCTCTTGAAGATGCGTATTATCGCTGTTGCCATTGGGATAGTTGGGGGACTCACCCTTGTCCAAGTTCATGAACAATCGAGTCGTTTTCTCCTGCCCCAATTCCTCGAAGAGCCTCCGGGTCAGAGCGTCCGCATCAATAAGCGGCACGTCGAGTTCCTTGGCCACGTCTCGCGCAGCTTCCGGGTATCCGCCCAAGGTATCCTTCGGAGTGGTCTCATTCTCCCAAGCATTGCGGTTGATCGATGTCATGATGACGGGGAACGCGCCTTTGGCGCGCGTGTCCGCGACATACTGAGTCAGAAAGCTCTTGTACGTCGTGTTCGGGTCCGTGTAGCGGGCAGGGTCCCCGCTCTTTGAATCGTTGTGTCCAAACTGAATGAAGACATAGTCGCCTGCCTTCACATCCGCAAGCACGTTCGCCCATGCCCCTTCATCCACGAAACTCTTCGAGCTTCTCCCACTCTTCGCCCGGTCTTCCACGACAGCCTTCTGTACGTCAAAATACTCTTGAAGAAGCTGCGCCCATCCCGTGAGCGGGTGACGTTCGGAAGGATA
>JBHEKO010000354.1:0-5415 GCA_041859475.1 Candidatus Hydrogenedentales bacterium | reverse complement strand
CAAGCCGCGCTTGAATTGGCGCGCTACTTGATGGAGAAGAGGGAGTTGCTCGATCCTAATTGGAAGGCGCACACCGAGAGACTTATAGGGCTATCCATGGAGGAATTCGGTTCGGCGCGACCGGGTGGGGTCGTCGTGATGCGAGAAGCGGCGGGCGACGACACCGTGCTCGGCGGATCCTGTTCCCAACTGGGTGCGATAGCCGCGATGTTCCACGCGCTAGGCGGCGGAGAGAAGTACAAGGAGGTCGCGTACCGCAACCTGAATTGGATGACGTACTACATTCGCGAGGACGGGGTTCCGAGCGAGGTCGTGGGCGACGCGGATGTGGCTCAAGCCGGTGGACGGCAGGATGCTTGTCATACAGACGTGATTCACAACTTCGTCGATGCCATGCTGGCCGTTCCGGAATGGTCGGATGGTCCAAGGGGCATCCACGCGCGGCCGGACAAAATCGGGTTTCACAAGGCAATATACGACGAGAATGGCAAGCTGGTTCCATGGACGACGTGGAACGATGCCATTGATCGCGAGTTTGCGTGGTATTTCAAATGTCCGGTCAATGAACGCGGGTATCCGACGTTCGTGTATACGACGTTTATGAACGACAAGTATGAGCCGTACAAAACCGACATCATCCCCTGCACCCAGGACGGCATGGGAATCCTGTCGTACTTGAAGTACTGGGAGTACAGGGGCAAGTCGAATCCCAAGGTATTGGAGTGGGCGCGCGTGATGGGGGACTACCTCGTCAAGGAGTCGCTTACTCCGGACGAGGGCGCCTACCCGCGGTTCACGCGTTCGACAGGCAATCACAAGGAGTTTCCGATCAAGGTGAGTTCGCAAGGCGACGCCAAGTACGGCGTCAACGTGATCGAGCCGGACAAGGGAGGACTGGCAGGGTATGCGTTGCTGAAGTTGCACGAGGCAACCGGTGAAACCTCGTACTTCGAGCAAGCCGTCCACAATACCGATGTGCTCGTACGTAACATGCGCCCAGGGGATGCCACCCGTTCTCCGTGGCCCTTCCGCGTGGACTCGGTCACGGGGAAGTACTGGGGAGAGCGCAACGGCAACATGGTGTTCACCCTGCGTTTGTTTGACGAACTGATAGCCCGGGGCAGGACGGAATATCAGAAACCGCGCGATGACTTGTGGAGTTGGATCAAGAACTGCCAGATCCCGGCTCCCGAAACGCGGGCAGCCAGTTTGTGGATCGACTTCTTCGAAGACCAGACCGGCCCAGACAACCGGACGTCATGGGCTCCGCTAGAAACAGCCCGGTATTTGATCGAAAAAAAGGAAGCCCTCGACCCCGACTGGAAACAGGACGCGGAGAAGTTGTTCGATTTCTCGCTGAAGTACTTCTCGACATGGCAACCGGGGGGCGTGGTCACCATGGCCGAGCAGGACGTCGACATACGCGCGTGGGGCGGTGCATGCTCCAAACTGGGTGGGGTGGCGGCCATGTTCTACGCGGCGGGTGGCGGTGAGAAGTACAAAGAGCTGGCGTACCGCAATTTGACGTGGATGATGTACCACATTGATGAAGACGGTTGCCCTGCGGAGTTGACGGGCTTCTACAAATGGCTCGACCGCGGCGGGTGGCAGGAGGACTGCCACACCGACGTCATCCACAATTTTGTGGATGCGATAAACGCCGTCCCGGAATGGGGAAAGTAGTGGGCGCAAACGATCGCCTGTGCAAAATGCGGGCTAAAATCGGTCGAAGCGCCAGACGTAGGGGCTTCGTTTGGGGAAGATGGCGGTAAACAGAGCGCGTGCGGGTGATGACAAAATGCAGCGGCGTTCTTCCAGCAAATCCAGTGGGTGTCGATACCCCGTAAGCAGGTGAATGAGGTCGCCTTGGCGCAGGGCAATCTTGCCGGTCGCGGCGGCATTTGCGATGTCCAACGCGCCGCGGTTCGCTCGAATGCGGTAGGGCGTGCTGTCCACGACGAGCGTGAGTTCCGTGCGCAGGTCGTAGGCAGGCGATTGGAGCAGGCGACTCTCCCATTCGGGAATCATGGATTCCAAGGTCTCGCCGATGCTGATACAGGCCATCATGCCGCCGGTGTCGCGTTCGACGCGCATCTCATGGGTGGACGGGAATGCGAGCATGAAGCGGCCTAGCGGGTGCTGCGGGGGGACGTGGAGGCGAATGCGGGAAAGCGAATGCTCGTCGGCGAGGTCGCCCGCGGCCCGGATAATCGCGGCGCATAACCCCGTCTCTTCGACACCCGCCTCGAACACGCTGAGATGATCGCCGTCGGGCGCCGCCAGCAGGTACGCCACAGCGCGCCCTTGGTCGTCCTTGAGCACACGCCACCCTTCCCATCGGGCCCACTTGTTACGCAGATGGGCTCCGGACCTGAGAAGCGAGCACGAGGTATCCGCGTCGTTCGCGGCGTGCAGCTTCTGCAGCACGGGCACGTCGCCCGGCTTGGCCAGAGTAACCTTGAAGGGGTTCGCGAACGTAAGCGCCTCAAAGGTGTCTACCAAAATCGAATAGTCGGCCATGCTGGTCGCAAAACCGAAGCGTTGGTAGAAATCGGGTGCGCCAAACAGCATGGCGACGTGATAGCTGTGCTGACGCATGTACGAGAGGGTGTCGCGAATCAGAAGCGCGCTGGTGCCTTTGCGGCGGTGATGCGGAGCTGTGGTAATCCAGCCCATCCCCCCCATCTTCAGGCGGGCCTCGCCGATACGAATCGTCTCCGTGGTCATCCGTAGCGCCGCGATAATCTCGTTGCGAAGCACGGCGATGCGGGTATGCTCGCGCTCATACCCGGGATACCGTAGCGCAAGGGCTTCGAACCAGCGGAGTGCGGGGGCGTCGCCCTCGATATGGACGCGCGCCATCAGGTCGACGGCTTTGCGCAGCTCTTCCGTCGATTCAACCGGCTTTATCGCGACTTTCGCGGACATCGAACTATCCGGCGGCGCGGGCCGTTCCGCGCAAACGGCGACGTCGAAAGCGTCGTTCGGGGACACGTACGTCACGCATGTTGGCACTCGGCTTCCGGCAACTCCTGGTTGGCGAGTTGGCCGAACCGGTTGGCGATGGCGAGCGCTGGGTCAAGCGGCACATCGACCGGAGCGATGCTCTTGGGAATGGAGATCATGGGTGCGGGCCGCAACGATTTGCCGCGGAACTCCGGCAGCCATTCCTGCTCGGCTTCGAGCAGGGCAGCGGTCATCTCGCGAATCTCGCGCAGCGTGCAGCAAGCGGCAGTCAGGGGGTCCATGGCGATGGACTGCATGGCATATTCGGGGTCGCCTGTAAAGGCCGCCTCGACGGCCAAGTTCTGCACGGTGACATTGCTCTGATTCAATGCCGCGCATTGCGCCGGCAACGCACCCACGCGCAAGGGGTGCAAACCGCGGCGGTCGACGTACACGGGGACTTCCACGCAGCACCCTTGCGGCAAGTTGGTGATGTAGCCGTCATTGCGCACGTTGCCGTTAAGACGGAAGGGCCGGTCCGTTTCCGCGGCCTCGAGAATGTAGCTGCAATACTCGACACTGCGCGGGGCAAGTTGCGTGCTCTCCAAGGCCAGGTAGTCGGTCTGCTCGAATTTCTTCGCGATCATGTCGCAGTAGTTGAAGTACGCGCCCGAAGCCCCGCCGAAGGCTGGCTGGTCGCAGTATTCGTTCAAGGCGCGGTCGCTGCTTCGGAACCAAGGCACATACTCGGAGAGATGGCCGGTGCTCTCGGTCATGAAGTAGCCGAAGTGCCGCATGACTTCGCCTCGCACCTTTTCGTTGACGTAGTACTCGGGGCGTTCCATGCACGCGCGGAGCACGGGATAGAGGTCGCGGCCCGACTTCTTGTCCTTGATCGACAAGAACCAGCCCATGTGATTGATGCCCGCGCACAGGTAGTCGATCTCGTGCTTGGGGACTTCGACGTAGCGGCTGATCAGGTCGAGGGTGGTTTGCACGCCGTGGCACAGGCCAATGAACTGGCCGTTTTCAAGGAGCTTTCCGAGGGCATGGCAATTCGCGCCCATCGGGTTGGCGTAGTTCAAAAGCACCGCGTTGGGGCACAGCTCGGCCATGTCGCGCGTGAGGTCTTGGAGCACGGGAATGGTCCGAAGGCTGCGGAACACGCCGCCAGGGCCGATGCTGTCGGCGATACACTGGTCGACTCCATACTTGAGCGGGATCTCGTAGTCCATGCGAAACGCATCGACACCGCCCACCTGGAGCATGCAGATGACATAGTCGGCGTCCTTGAGGGCTTCGCGCCGGTCAAGGGTGGACCATACCGATGCGGGGAGTCCGTTCTCGCCGATGACGCGCTTGAGGAACCCCTCCATCTTGTCCAGCTTGGGCTTGGTCCGGCTCATAAGGCGGATTTCGCTGCCCTTGAGCGCGTCCGTCGCGAGGATGTCCATGGAGAGCGTCTTGCAGAATATCAGGCTCCCTGCGCCAATCATTGCGATCTTCGGCATAGTGCTGGGTTCTCTCATTTCGGCGCGAGCGCGCCTCGGCCTCAGTTGAAGGTGCGGATACCGGAGTGAAGTGTATCACACGGGGATTGGCTGGAGAAGGCAGGGCGGCAGGGCAATCGCACTTAAATTCCCTGCAAAGACGTCCATCTCGTCATTCCCGCGAAAGCGGGAATCCATCCTTAGGCCAGGGCGACTTCTGAACGTCGAAGATGGACCCCCGCTTTCGCGGGGGTGACGGTTAACGTGGGTAGTGACTGAAAACCCTGGAGAAATACGATGCTCAGGTCGCGGCTGATTTAGTGCGATTGCCCTGGTTGGCACGAGTGTTGAATCATCCAGAAGACGCAAGTACGGTATGGTGAGGACAGCAATATAAGCGAAGGGGAGCGCCATCACGAACGCTCCCCTCACGTGTGAGCTTCTTAACGCTCACGTGCCGTCGTCAACGAGGAGGACCCGCGGGGCTGCCGGCTTCCTCGAATGGGATGGATTTGCGTAACTTGGCGTGGAACGCGCTAAACTCATCGTTGCTGAGCACGCCGTCCCCGTTCGTATCCATTGCCTTAAACCGCTCTTCGGGATTGCCGCGCGGCGGACCAACACGCTCACCACCTTGGGGCGGGCCCATGCGGCGGAAGTCACCTTGGTCTGCGTTGGCTTCCGGACCTCGACCACGCATCTGGCCGGGGCCTGCGCCACGATCATCGCGCGGGCAGAATCCGGGAGCGTCATCCTTGCCTTGGCCCATACCCGGACCAGCGCCCTGCCGGCCGCGCTGCCCGTCAAAATCGCGCCCCGGACCTCGGTCGAAGTCTTGTCCCTGTCCACGCCCCGGTCCATACCCCGGACCCTGGGCTATGTCTTGTCTCTGACCACGGCCTTGACCACGCCCTGGACCTTGTTCGAAGTCTTGTCCTGGACCAAAGCCACGCCCCGGACCTTGATTGAAGTCTTGTCC
>JBHEKO010000266.1:0-8893 GCA_041859475.1 Candidatus Hydrogenedentales bacterium | reverse complement strand
CTCAAGAAATCCCGCGATTCGTGGACCCCAAGCGAAGTTGGGCCTGCTCCGTTCCCGCACAGCGGGCATCCGGAATTGCTCGCCACGCGCGAAGGACCGATTCTCCACTTGGCGACGAGCGGCATTCACTACACGAACGATGCCGGCAAGACCTGGCAAGTATTGGATGCGCCTGGAACCGCGTACTATCCCCGCGCAGTTCAGACGCCGGATGGACGGATCTTCGTCTTTGCCCATATCGGCAGCGACGACGCCTACGGCGCGGTGGACCAGTCGATTGTGATGGATAGCTTTCTGCTGACGAAGAAATGACTCGCGGAGGCCCTACTCTGCGAGGACACTCGTCTCATCTTCGTGACTCGCCACGGTCCTTCTGGTCGCTTAGGTCCCTTTGGTCCTTTGGTCCTTTGGTCCTTTGGTCCTTTGGTCCTTTGGTCCTTTGGTCCTTTGGTTGACTAACGAAGTCGCGGGAAAGCCACCTACTCGTCCTCTGCTACTTTGACCTCTTCTCCAACATCCTGCACCCCGGCGAACGCGTCCATAAGGTCGGGGTGTCCTCCGGGGTGATCGGCATCGTGAAGGACCGGCTCGACGTGTGTGGTCACATGCACGTGGCAGTTCGAGAACAATGCGACGATCGACTCCTCGATTCGGGTGACTTGCCGGTGCGCTTCCGTCGTCGTGGTTTCTCCCGGCACAAGCATGTGCACTTCCACCCACATCGTGTTGTCGGTCTGCCGATGGCGCAGGTGGTGGAATCCGCTGATACGCCTCTCCCGCACCGCGTTTTCCAGCGTATCCAGGATCTGCCGCGTATGCCACGCATCGGCCTCATCCAGCAAGCCTCTGCACGAACGATAAATAAGAACTCCCGCCGTGAACATGATGTTCACCCCTGCCGCGATAGCGACCGCGGGGTCCAACCAAAGCATCGGACGTCCCGCCTGAATCGTTGCCCAGACAATGGTCACACCTGCGACCACGGCGAGGCTTGTCCACATATCGGTTAGCGTGTGCTTCCCGTTCGCGACTAGTATCAGCGCGTTCTTGCGCTTTCCGATCCAGACGAGGCTCAGGCCCAGCACGAGATTCAAGAGGCCCAAAGCCCCGGTGATGACAATACCCATGCCCAATTGACGAAGCTCGGGGCCTTCGATGAGCGCCCAAATGCCTTGATAAATAATGAACAACGACGCGGACAGAATCAGCGCGCCTTCGAACCCGGCGGAGAAGAACGCAATCTTGCCGTGCCCGTAGGGATGTCGCTTGTTGGGGGGGAGTTGCGAATACCACAGACTGAACGCCGCGTAGCCTGTGGCCACAATGTGAACCACGGATTCCGCTGCGTCGGAGAGGATGGCCGTACTGCCGGTAATGAAATACGCGGTCAATTTTCCCGCCAGCATTAGAACGGCAACGAGCAGACTGGACCGCATGGCAATGGTCTGCATATCGGTTTTCATGATTCGTCCCCTGCCAAAGCAGAGCCAAGACACAAGCGTCAGTGTTCATACTATAGCAACTCTGCGCGGTATTTCTGCAAGAAAAGCGCCTGGAGAGCGCTGATGACGGAAATGAGCGTCAGTCGTCCGGGTCCTGCGCCATTCTTCGTGACTCGTCTGGAGGGCGTCTAGAATTGGAAGTAGATAAACGGCACTTCCTCCACGCTACCCAAATTGAGAGTCGCCAGGGTCAACGCCAAATAGAATGACCAACGGGCAAACGTGGGAAAGCGGGTGACGATAGCATTGATGTCGCCATCTTTGTGCAATGCTTCGACCTCGAGTAGAAACAGGATGCCAAGGACCAGCAGGGCCATCTGCCAGGGCGCAAACCCTGTGGGGGTGAGTACGGCTTCGAGTGCGCCTACCCTAAACAGATTGTCCCAGCCCGTGAACATATTCACAAGCAGGACTGACGCATCTCCCAGGCTATTTGCGCGAAAGAAGACCCACGCAAACAATACAAGTACCAGCGTCGTGGCCGTTTGTATTGTCGCCACGAGGACGGGACAGCGCTCCAGGCCGAGCGCGGAGGAGAGCCGCTGACGCTTTCCCGACGTCGCCCGGCCGACGAGGTAATACAGCCCGTGAAGTCCTCCCCAAATAACAAACGTGGTGTTGGCTCCGTGCCACAGGCCGCTGATCAGGAACGTAGCCATGATGTTGATTGCCCACCGGCTTACGGGAACACGGTTGCCTCCAAGCGGCACATACACGTAATCCTGAAACCACGTCGACAAGGAAATGTGCCACCGCTTCCAGAACTCGCCAATGGAGCGCGCCTTGTAGGGGCACTTGAAGTTTGTCATCAGATCGTACCCCAGAAATCGCGCCGTTCCGATGGCGATATCGGAGTATCCCGAAAAGTCGCAGTAGATTTGGAATGCGAAGAAGACAGTCGCAAGCACGGGCAGCAAGCCCGTACTCTGTTCCGGGTTGTTGTAGACTGCGTTAACAAACCCCGCGAGGTTGTCGGCAATGACAACCTTCTTGAACATGCCCCAGAGGATGAAGCGCAGACCCTCGACAGCACGGTTTGGGTCGAAATCGTGGTTCTCTCTGAATTGAGGCAGAAGATGGCGCGAGCGCTCAATGGGGCCCGCGACCAATTGCGGAAAAAACGATACGTACAGGGCAAAGCGGCCAAGATGATGCTCGACCGTCTCCCTTCCCAAGTACACATCTATCGTGTAGCACATGGTTTGAAAGGTGTAGAACGATATGCCGACAGGCAGAATGACATCGAGCCACGGCATGGGACTGCTCATGCCAAAACCGCCCAGCAAGTCGCCCAGCAGCGAATTGAAGAAATTGTAGTACTTGAATGAGAACAGAAGCCCCAAGTTGGAGGTCAGGCTGACAACCAGGCACAAACGACGAATGAACTTGTTAGTTGCGCGCCCAAGGGCGATACCCGCCGTGTAGTCGATCAATGTCGATATGACCAGGAGCACCGCATACACGGGCCTCCAGGCCATATAGAAGTAATAGCTCACCGCCAGGAGAAGCAGCCACCTCCACCGATACGGCAACAAGAAATAGAGCAACGCAACCGTGGGAAAGAAGACCACGAATTGCCACGAATTAAACTGCACGAGCGTCATCCTTATTATCTATTGGGCGCTTGGTGAAATCAGAAGACTTGGGGGCGAAGTATCGGGCACTTAGCTGAGCATTTGCAGGAATTGTCCGGGCAACATCTTGAAACCTGACTGATAGTCCGGCGGGATTCGAGGACCGCCCCAATTTGCTCCCCCCATTAGTCGTACGTGCGTTCTTCGACAGAATCTTCTGAAGTCCCTGGCCTACTCTGAGTGCTACATACTCTCGTCCTTCATAGCGCAGGTGGTGGTTCAATGCCGAAGACTGGAAGTAGCTTGCCGGTAAATCGAACGTCAAATCCAATAGGGTCACATTCCTCCCTCGCAGAGTCTTGAGAAGGAAATCGCGCTTGGCTTCTAGGATGCCGCGGTAGTCTTTCCCGTACAGGCTTGAGACTGCTTCGTAGTTGACGGGGGTCATGTAAAGCAGTAATGGAATGTCGCGTTCCTCACATAATCTCAACAAGCGGCGCCAGTGCTGAAGCAACCGGGAGTCCTCATAGGGGCTCAAGAGCGAAGCATATAGCCATAACTGCTCACGACGCCTCTGTGCAACCTTATCGTCGAATGTGTCGCCGTACGTGCCGAGACATCTTCCTTCCCAGTAGATTGGTATCTGGTTGTACTCAGCAATGGACATCGGAGCAGTAACTCCGAAGACCTCGGCGGGACGAAACCATGCGCGATATATCGGCGATGCGAAGCGTAGGGCCCACACCCTCCATGCTTCTTTGTACACGGGGCGTCGGAACCAGAAATCGGAAAATACGTCCGGGTTCACATCCATGATCACGCAAGAGGGAATTCGTCCCTTGCGAAGACGCTTATCAAGTACTTCGGCGAAGAGTCTGACGCTGGTTGCAGGCAAGAAGAATGAGTCTATGTCAATGTTCGGGTGGTGCTTTTCGATGATCTCGGCCATGTCTTGCGTCTTAACTTCATCCGGCGAGTAGGTAAAGGTCGTGCTGTCGCCAAAATAGAGAACAGTCCCGCTCGTCCCGTGATTGAGGACGTTCACCCAGAATGGCGGCGGACCGATCAACTCAGGAAAAATTCCCCAAACACCGTACTGTAGCAATACAACCAAGCCAATCATTGCACTCATGCGAGTGACAAATTCAAGCACGCCCTGTAGTCGAGGGGGGCGCGAGCGTACCTGCGTCATGTCCTCTCCCGAGGAAACCGAGACAGCGGCAGCGAATTCCTGGGCCTCGTGCATCTATCCACAGCCTTTAACCCACTCGAATACTATTAGCCGTATTCACCGAAACCACTTGAAGACGATCCATAAACGGTTCGAATGCGCGTCGTTCTATCCTAAACGGAAGGTGCTATTATTTCGCTTCCGTCAAATGCTGGTCCTGTTGCGGCATCACTTCGGCAAGCTGTGCTTCAATCTTGGCCGCTATGCGGCGTTGAAGCCCTGAGAGCATAGGAACGCTCACAACTTCGTTCTCCTCAAACTCCTCCTCTTTGCCTTCGAACAGCCAATTCAGAAGTACTCCACCCCCTTCTTCAGCTTCTGACTGAGCATACAGGGCCGCTTCCAGGGCGATTTCTCTCTGATTGCCTCCGAATACCCACTCTCCCCTTTCGATGTTGATTGGGGTGAGATAGAGCACGGCCGGGACGCCGTGAGCCTTGAGGATTCGCGCCAAATCGCGCACGTACTTTGCATCCTTGGGGACAGTGCCCGGCGGCAAGTGAGCAAAATCCCCCACAGCTTTTCCTGAAGGCATGTTACGGGCGGCCTCAACTGCCTCATCAAGAGTGACTTCCGAAGAATCTTTCTGCTCCACCCTGGAAATGTGCTGAAGAAACCTGAAGACCGCTGCGGGACGAATAAAGGAGCGGAGTATAGGACGAGAGAACCAGTCATGTCGAAGAATGGACTGCTGCGTTTTCAGGAAGGGATTCCACCTTGGGAATAGCAACTCCAAATCCAATCCAACAACAACTGCCTTCGGCTTTGGTCCGCGCTCCAGGAGTCTTCTCAGAAAGCGATACTGCATCTGTGCATTGGCTCCCAAGAGGGGAAAACCATAAACCGAATCACCGGGCTTCGTCTCCGCAAGCATTTCCGGAAGGCTTACGTGTTCGGGTGAACGTGCGAGCAACGCGCTATGGCCTATGTAAACGATCCCCGAATCTGTGTAAGTCGTAAGCAAATCATCGAAGATGCTTTGCGGGACACTGTCTTCGAAGAATGTGGACGCCAGAACCTGACCAAAGAGCACTAAGGCCGAGAATGTAAACAGACTTGCGAAAAAGCGGCCTCGGGATACCATCCGCACTTCCCTTGTCGTGGGATCAACCCACATGCCCTGTCCTGTACCCAAAGCCCGCCAAGTTGCTCTGCACTCCTTACCCCACTGTTCACTTGTCTTCCGTGGTTCGAGAATCGCCTAACTCCGACTCAGATGATTGTCGCAAAACTTGGTATGTTGCTCTTCGAGATTGCGAGGTACTTTACCGTGCGGACCGGTGGTATGCAATTTGCCCACCGATCCCGTACCTCCATCTTTGCTCTGAATACACGGCTGCCCTGTGGGCAAGACAGAACTCAGAACGAGGCCGGGCCGGAGGAGAGCGTGCCTCGTGTTCTGTATTTCCCAAAGTCGGGAAGAGGTTCCAGCAGTTCTTGAGTGGGGGGGCGCGGGATCTCCGCGCATCCACTATCCAATTAAGGGAAGCCGTAGACCAGTGTGCAGAGGTGGCCTGGGATTGTACTCCTCCCTGCCCCGGCTCCCGGTGCTACAGGAAGCCAGCCCAGATTGAGTCATGCGGGTTTCCGTGAGGAGGTTGCTTGTTGTTCATGTTTGACAATCAGTCGGTAAAGAATGGGCATTTGTGAAATATATTTAAGCAGGAAGGAATTCTTGATTTGAATAATCGTTCATTTTTCAATGGGTTATGAGCGATCTCATTTGATAATAGAGGGAAATTTTTCGGCATGGTACTTGCTTAATTACTTCTGGCTGTGTTCTTGATCTTGGGGATCTATCGCTAGAAGGAGTGAATTAGCCATGAAAATGCGGAGAGTCTTAACCCTTGCGGCTGCGGTGTGCAGTCTTCTAATCGTCAGTAGTGCATCGGCGGATTTGGTGTCGTTTACGGCCATCGAACAAGCTGGGCGCACAGGGAACTGGGAATTCGGGCTTTTTGACGGGGATAACACTTCCAATCCCCCGCAAGCTACAGGTCAGAACGCCTTGGTCAATGGCGCGAATGTATACTGGAGTTTGGTTTACAACGGCACGAGCACGCTCACGTATTCGTGGGGGAACGCCGCCAATAACCTTACGAACTCGACTTCGTGGGCGGGATTTGGCGCTGAGGAATTCAACTATCTGACGATTACCGCGTATGATTCGCCGTTCGACTATGCGTACCCATTCGTCAGCGTAGAAGACTTGACTCTTCAGACGGCGAACGGCTCCTTGGGCGGAGACGACCTGCTTGCCTACTACCTGGACAGCACCGACAGCTTCACGTTTGCTTATAACGATTCGTCGTTGTTCAGCGCGTTCACACTGACGGGCACGACCAGAATGGCGTGGTATGTAGGCCAAACGCCCGTCGATAGCAATGCGCTCGTGGCGATTGAGGGTGGCATTGCAAGTTCCAATCATCACGGTTGTGTCGTCCCCGAGCCCGCCTCGATGACCCTGCTGGGAATCGGGCTGGGAGGTCTTGCAGCGCGCCGCTTTCTCAAGAAGAAGACAGCCTAATCTCGAGGCTTTCGAACTAGTACATCGGCCTGCGCCCCGGCGCCTTCGCGGGGCACAGGCCCGCTTTTCCGCAGCCGCGCGTTGGCGCGTGAGGGGTACTCCCGATTTATCCGCGCACTTGGGTGTCAATCACTCCCAAGGGCGTTTGAAGATGAGCACCACGTCTCTTGTCTGACCGTATGCCTGATTGGTGTCGAAGGCCGCGACCAATTCCCAGCCTTCTTCCCCCAGGTTGTTCATGTACGTATCCAAATTGTCCGCGTCGATCTTCCCGCCAAGGAGGCCGGTCGTTCCCAATTTGAGACTCTTGTACTCCCACTTCATCCCTCATGACCTCCTTGTGGTTCAACTCCTTCGAGACCTGCTCACTTGCGGGGCGCTCACAGGGTAAGTAATTCCAGCGGATGGTACACGGGCAACCCGGTCCCCTCGCGAAGCTGGATAGCGCAGACACTGCTCTCGGTGACGATGGCTTCCACCCCCGACTGCTTGAAGAGGTCGAACAGCGGCTTGCCCACGGCCATGGAGAGGTCGTAGCCGAGCGGGCCGTCCTTAAGTCCGAAGGTGCCGCCCATTCCGCAGCAGGTTCCCGTCTCGATTATCTGCACATCCGCGCCGTGCCTGCGCAACCACTCGACTGCGCCATTGCCCGAGCCCAATGGGCGCTGATGGCAGGAAATGTGAAAGCCGAACCGGCGGTCGCGGAGCGATTCAATCGGCGTCGTATCCGGGTCTATCGAGACGAGGTATTCGAAAAACTCGAAAGCTCTATCCGCGACCGTCTCGGACTTTTCTGACTTGTGCAGCAACTTGGGATAGGCGAACTTGAGGCAATACGACGCAGTCGGCTCCGTGGCGACAATGTCGCAGCCGTCTAGCGCGAAAGGCTCGAATCGGGCAACGTTGTAGGCGGCCACTTCGCGCGCCTTGTCCAAGTTGCCGTATGCGATGTAGGGATATCCGCTCGAACGCTGCTCGGGCAGGAGCACTTCCCGCCCGAGCCGTTCAAGCATTTCCACGGCAGCAATCCCAAGGTCCGGGCGATTGTGGTTTGCGAATACATCCACAAAGAACGCTACGCGCCGTTTAGGTTCGAAAGTGGGCCGCTGTCGCTGCTGAAACCACGCCTTGAACGTCCGGCGCGCGAAAGGGGGAAGCGCGCGGTTTGCGTCGATACCTAGCACCGCCTTCATGGCTTTGCGGGCTGTACTATTCTGAATGACCGCATTGGCGATGGGCGCTGTGGCGCTGCCCAACGCGGCTATTGCATCCGCTCCCATCATCGTAGTTTCCGCGCGGGAGAAGCCGTAATTCTTGGCGAACCGGTGCTTGACCTCCGCGATCATCGACGGCATGTCAATCTCGGCGGGACAGATCTCTTTGCAGAGGCCGCACGAGATGCACAGCGACGCGAAGACCCCGGCCGCTTCGAGGCCATGCACCTGCGCAGTCCACGGAATTCCGATGGGGCCGGGATAGATGTGCCCGAAGACGTGGCCGCCCACAACCCCGTAGGTCGGACACACGTTCATGCATGCGCCACACCGGATGCAATTGAGGCTTTCCCGCATGGCCTCGTCGTCGCGCGTTGCACGGCGGCCGTTATCCCCGGCCGTATCGGCGATCCCCAGCGTGGCCATCCCACTGCCGGCCTTCACCAGTAGCGAGTCCACATGGCCGTGATAGCACCCTTCAAACTTGATCGTCAGGTCGCGTCCGGTGAAGCCGCGCGCCACCCGCAGGGCGCTCATCGTCGCTTCCGTACCCGAATTCACCAGCCGCACCATCTCCAGCGAGGGCACGGCATCCTGCAACGCCTCGGCCAGCAGAATCTCGCGCTCCGTGGGCGCGCCGAAACTGGTGCCGACCGTCAGCACTTCGCTGATCGCCTCCAACACCGGCCCGAACCGGTGCCCCAGGATCAGAGGCCCCCACGAGCACACGTAGTCGATATAGGCATTGCCGTCCACGTCGAAGAACCGGCAGCCCTCGCCCCGTTCGATAAACCGTGGCGAGCCGCCCACGCCGCGGAACGCCCGCACGGGCGAGTTCACGCCAC
>JBHEKO010000012.1:0-6525 GCA_041859475.1 Candidatus Hydrogenedentales bacterium | reverse complement strand
AGATAGTCCGGGTCGAGGCTGTTGTTCGTCGAATCCGGGCGAAACCCGTGAGGCATCGGCAACACGCACACGCTGCGCGCATCGTGCGCCGCCATATCCTGAAGTTGCGCGCGCAAGCGTTCCTCGTCGAGGGGCGCATTCCACAGCCAAAAGTACGCGGGCCACAGCACCGACTCCGGATCGTGAAAGCCCGCGATCGAGAACTCGGGGACCAGCTTCACCGACGCAGGAACGCTATCCGAGGCGGACGCGGTAGCTGCAATCCAAGCAAGCAAGAGCGCTGCTGTCTTCATGGTACGAGATATCCCTTCGTTGCGTGAGCGCGGGCCGTTTGTCTCGAGAGCGATCATGGTGCGTGTTTCTCGGGACAGGTTCAAGGCTGTTGAAGCAAGCTCAAGACGCAGGACACAGAGACCGGACGCTACGAAATGCAGGCGAAATGCAAACTACATGGCAAATCGCCGCTCTCGCCACGTGCGCATTTGCAGGCACTTGCAGGCAGCGTCTATCGTGTTGACCGGTTGCTGCTCGATTGGACCTTGGTATATGCACCTCGGAAGCGGGCATCCGGCGCTGCCCTTGTTCAACCAGGAGAGTGATTCCATGCGTCAAGCGTTCGTCCTTTGCCTCGTACTCGCATGCGCTTCTTTGGCCTTTGGCCAAAGCGTGGCGCGCGGCACTGTCTACAACGACCTCAATCGCAATTCCGCCCTCGATGTTGGCGAACTTGGCATCCCCGATGTTTGCGTCTCGAACGGGCGAGACGTGATCGTGACGGACAGCGCAGGCACGTGGAGTCTTCCCGCGGATGACGATTGTACCTTCTTCATCGTCAAGCCCGCGGGATGGGGCGCGCCTGTCAACGCCGATCAGAACCCCCAGTTCTTCTATACGCACAAGCCGCAAGGTTCGCCCGTGAAGCAGGTTCCCGGCGTCGCGCCAACGGGCCCGCTGCCGGAAGCCATCAACTTCCCGTTGTTCAAACAGGAAGAGCCCGCGAAGTTCGACGTGCTTCTCTTCGGCGACACCCAGGCGCGCGGTATCCGCGAAGTCGATTTCGTCACGCACGACGTGGTTGAGGAGTGTATTGGGACTCCTGCCGCATTCGGCATTTCGCTGGGCGACATCGTCGCCGACGACCCGGGGCTCTTTCCGGTGATCAATCAGAGCATCGCGCAGATTGGAATTCCGTGGTACAACACGTTCGGCAATCACGACAACAACCGCGATGCGGCCGCCAATGAGTATGCGGACGAGACCTTCGAGCGCGTCTACGGCCCGAGCACCTATGCCTTCGAGTACGGGAAGGTTGTCTTCATCGATTTCAACGACGTCTTCTACAAGCCGGACGGTAAGAGCGTGTGCCGGTTCACCGACGATCAGTTGGCTTTTGCCAAGGGCTATTTGGCACACGTTCCCGAAGACCGGCTCATCGTTCTGATGATGCATGTCCCATTCCTTCGGTGCGAAAACAGGGCGGAGTTTTTCGCGCTGTTCGCGGCCCGGCCTCGTGTTCTTGCCATCGCGGCGCATACGCACACGCAATTCCACCGCTTCGTAGATGCAGAGGGTGGCTGGCCAGGAGCCAATCTGTTGCACCTGTTCGTCAGCGCAACCGTGTGCGGCTCCTGGTGGTGTGGCGCATTCGACGAACGCGGCATCCCACATGCCACCATGAACGACGGCGCACCCAACGGGTACTCGGTGCTCACGTTCGACGGTTCGACGTACAGCATTCGTTTCAAAGCATCCCGGCGTCCCGCCGATCATCAGATGAACATCTATCTGCCGTCTGAAATCGCCGCCGCGGACGCGCCCAACACGGACGTGCTCGTGAACGTTTTCGCCGGGTCCAGTCGATCCAAGACGGAGATGCGTATCGACGAGGGCGAGTGGATTCCCCTCGAACAAACCACTACCGTCGATCCCGAGTGCCAACGCATGTCCGAACTCGGCCCTTATCTCGATCAAGAAATCCTGGGTAAGAAGCTCGATACGGTTTTCGGGTGGAAAATGGACACGCCGTCTCCGACGGACCATATGTGGAAGGCGAAACTGCCCAGCCCGCTGACTCCCGGAACCCATACGCTCCATATCCGAACGTCGGACATGTTCGGCCAGCAATTCACCGATAAGCGCATTGTCCGCGTGCGATAACATAAAGGAAATCGCGATGCTCGCCACTCGATTACGGTCAGGTGTCTTTTGCTGGGGCGTATACCTGGCCTGCATTACGGTCTTGCTGTGTCCAGCCCATGCATACGACAACACAGGCAGCCCGATCGCCCGCATCGCAATTGTGCTCGAACCCGACGCCAGTCCCCTCGAAACACAAGACGCGGACGTCCTCAAAACCCGTCTCCTATCCATAAGCAAATTGAACATTGAGATTGCCAAGGAACCGATTCCTGGCGCCGGACTCCAGATCTACCTTGGCAAAGCGCGCGCGCAAGGACGTCTGCACGATTTGTTCGAAGCAAACGGCATGAAGTTCCAAGCGCGCGGAACAGTGCAATTTCCCGAGGGCTTCGCCGCGAAGAGCATTCGCGGGAAAGAAGGAGCCGTCATCATTGCCGCAGGCATCGACGATCGCGGCGTCCTCTATGCCGCCGGCGAAATCGTGCGCCGCTTCCACTACGAAGCGGATCATGTGACCCTCGCCGATTTCGACATCTCCAGCGCGCCCGCGTTTCGCTATCGCGGATTCTCGCCCAATCAAGGCGGCTCGATGATGCGCACGACGAAAGCGCGCCCGTGGACCGAAGACGAGTTTCACGCCGTGGGCCTCGAATACGCCATGGCCGGCGCCAACCTCTTCTATTCGCCGAACGAAGACTGCCCCTACTACCGCTTTCTCAAGTCCTTCGCCTTCATGACCGAGACCGGCGTGCGTCCCAACCAGCTTCGCTCCGAATTTCCCAAAGAGTGGAAAGCGGGCGGACGCGAGATGTGGGAAGGCAAAGACTGGGTCTGCCCCTCGCTTCCCGAAGCGCACGACGCGCTCATGAAACAATGGGAAGCCGACTTCGCCGGGCGCGCCGACCACGACGTCATGCGCTTCTTCGCGGGCGACCCGGGCGGCTGCACTGACGAACGATGCACGCCCTGGGGCAAGACCTTCATGCATCTCTGCGAAGAGTTGGCGGGCAAATGGCAGGCGCTCCATCCCAACAGCATCGTGCTCGTCGCCAACCAGGGCCTCGACAACGCGGGCGACCAGGCCGTCTTCGATTACCTCAACGAAACGCCGCGCCTCTGGTGTTACGGCATTGCCTACGGCCCCGGCAGCAACGCCATGTCGCCCTACTTCCGCGACAAGGACATGCGCGACGACCTCTTCACCTATCCGGGCCAAGGCCCCGTGAACCGCTATCTCGCGGAAATCCTCAAACAACTCCCGAAAGACCAGCACATCGTCCATTACTCCGACATCACCCACTGGATTCGCTCGCAGTATGAAGTGGAAAACCCCGAGCCGAACATCATCAAAGCCTATGGTCGCCGCACCTTCCACGCGCGGCCCGTCGCCATGTATCGAATCTTCCAATCGATCATGCCCTTCTCCGAAGGCGACATCATTTACTCCGAAGGCAACCACGACGAGTTTCACCAATACATGTGGGCGCGCCTGTTGTGGAATCCGAATCGCACACTCGATGACGTGATGAACGAATACTGCGTGCTGTATTTCGGCGAAGACGCCGCGCCGCTCATGGTGCAGGCCCTGCTTCAATTGGAGAGAAACCTCGAAGCACCCCTCGCCGGCAACCCGGGTATCGGCGCGTATTATAATCTTGTAAGCGAAGCCGGACAGAAGATGCCCGCATGGCGCATGGAGAATAACTACCGCTGGCGCCTGCATATGCAGAAGGCCGCGCTCGATCAATACCTGCAATACAAGCTTCGCATCGAACTCGACAAGGAGAAGCGCGTCCGCGAAACATTAGGCGCGGCGCTCGAATCCGGCAAGCTGCGCCCGGCGATCGATCAAGCGCTCCAAATTCTCGCCGAACCTGCCGAAACCCCGGACATGCAGACGCTGCGCGAACAAGCCGGCAAACTCGGCGACGAAACGGACAAACTCCACGGCGACCGCAACCCCGGCTACTTCAAACTCGACATCCCCCTGCGCGACATCCCCGGCATCACCGCCACCCTCGAACAAGCAAAGAACGAGAAGTCCAAACAAAAGCGCAAGGAACTCGTGCAGTCCGCACTAGACCAAACTTCCGAGAAGACCCGGCCAGGCAACGTCTATTGGTGAGCCAGAATCGGTAACGCCCGGTCTCCGTGCCGGGCGGCCATCCGTAGCGGCCCGGTCTCCGTGCCGGGCGGAATTCACCGCAATCACTCTGACACGTAACACGCTCCCCCGCGTCCCCACTTCCACCGCCCCTGTCTCTCGGGGTATGCTTTTGGCGGGGGTATCACGAATATGTCAATTAGCCTCGGTCCGGTCGACAGCATCATCGTCGTCATATACCTGGTCGTCGTGGTTGTGCTCGGCACGATGGTCAAGCGGCGCGCCGCGCGCAACATCGGAAGCTATTTCCTCGGCGAGCGGCAACTACCGTGGTGGGCGCTCGCCATGTCCGGCAGTTCGTCTTACTTCGACATCACCGGCACGATGTGGATCGTCAGCCTCTTCGTCGTGATGGGAATCAAAGGCTTCTGGGTCCAATGGATCTGGGGCTTCATCATTCCCGTCTTCTACATGGCGTACATGGGCAAATGGATCCGCCGCTCCGGTGTGATGACCGGAGCCGAATGGATGGAGACGCGCTTCGGTTCGGGCAAGGCGGGCGAAGTCGCACGCGCATCGTACACCCTTTACGCCGTGCTCACGATCACGGCGTTCCTCGCGTATGGCGCAACCGGCATGGGCAAATTTGGCGCGGTCTTTCTCGGCATGAACGAACACCTGTGCGCCGCACTCATCCTCGGCGTCACCGGTATCTACGTCGTCATGGGCGGCTTCCACGGCGTGGTCATTGTCGAGATCTTTCAAACCATCGTGCTGAGTTGCGGGGCGCTCCTGATTGCGTGGCTCGGCTTCGCGCACGTGTCGCCCGAAGCGCTGCAAGCCAAGGTCACGCCCGAGTGGAACAGCATTGTGCCCCAATGGGAATTCGGCTACTTGAGCGGAACCGAGTATCAATGGTTCGGCGCGCTGCTGATGATATGGGTCGTCAAAGGGATGCTGCTCTCCCTGTCCGGCCCTGAGCAGCTCTACGATTTCCAGCGCTTTCTCGCGGCGAAGAATCCCCGCGATGCCGCAAAGCTCGGCGCGCTGTGGGGCGCAATCCACACCGTGCGGTGGCCGATGGCCATGGCCTTGGCAACGATGGGCATCGTCGGTCTCGCGGAACAGGGCGATCCCGAAAAGGTCTTGCCCACGGTCATCCAAACCATGCTCCCGGTCGGCGTGCGCGGCCTCGTACTTGCGGCGCTTCTATCCGGTTTCCTCGCGACCTTCAACTCCACCGTGAACGGCGGCGCGAGCTATATCGTGAAGGACATCTACCACAAATATCTCAATCCGCGCGCCACGCAACGCCAGCTCATCGTCGCGAGCTATGTCTCCTCGACGCTGCTGATCGTGCTTGGCGTGTGCGTGGGCTTTGCGGCCAACTCCATCAACCAGATGTTCACGTGGATCATGGGGACGCTCGGCGCGGGCGTCCTTCTGCCCAACGTCCTTCGCTGGTACTGGTGGCGCATGAACGGCTGGGGCTACGCCGTCGGAACGCTGTCCGGCATGGGCTTGTCCTTGGTGCAGGCCTTGACGCCTGCCGTCTCCTCGCTGCCGCTCTACGTGACCTTTCCGGCCATCGCGTTGACGGTGCTGCTCATAGCCGTAGCGACCGCGCTCTTGACTCAACCCACGGATCGCGAGACCCTGACGAGCTTCTATCGCACCGTGAGGCCCTGGGGCTTTTGGGGACCGGTGGCGCGCGAAGCGGGCCCGCTGTCCGCGTCAAGCGCGCCGTGGGATCTCGCGACAATTGCCGCCGGTATCCCGTGGCTGACCGCGATGTATTTCTGCCCTGTTTACATCGTGCTGCATCGTTTTGCGGAGGCGGCTGCCGCGGGCGCAATCGTAGCCGCGCTGTCCGTGGTCCTATACGTTGTTTGGTATCGAAAACTTGAGAATGAATAGCCCCGAGATGTGGGTGGAGTGAGGAATTGCACATGACTTCACGCGAACGAGTGCTGGCGTCGTTGAATCATTGCGAACCGGACCGCGTCGCCGTGGACCTTTCCGGTCATCGTTCGAGCGGCATCGCGGCCATTGCCTATGCGCGGCTGCGCGATCATCTCGGCCTGACGCCGAAACCCATCCGCGTGTACGACCCGGTGCAACAACTCGCCATCGTCGACGACGACGTCCTCACGCGCTTCGGAATCGACACCATCGAGTTGGGCCGCGCCTTTGCACTCGACGATAAAGACTGGGCCGATTGGACCTTGCCCGACGGCACGCCGTGCCAGATGCCCGCGTGGGCCTTGCCGGAACGCGATGGC
>JBHEKO010000011.1:0-6262 GCA_041859475.1 Candidatus Hydrogenedentales bacterium | reverse complement strand
CACGAACGTACCCGGCTCCGAAAGAGGCTGACTCTTCTTCGGCTACGACACCCCCACGTACGGCGAAACGCCGGACTTGATGGCTTTGGTCACGGTTGTTGTGATGTCGCTTGACTTCATTCCGCACGCCAAGCACTCCGCAACGGCGTCGCGAAGGTGTTCGGCCACCATGGGGAGAGTCTTTCGCAGCGCAATCTGTTTTGCTCCTGCGGCCACCATGACCCCCACTCCTCGCCTCGTACGCAGCAACCCCATTATTTCCAGATCCCGATAGGCCTTGTTAACAGTATTCGGATTAACCGACACCATTTCCGACATGTCGCGTCCTGACGGTATGGCTTCCCCCTCCGCAAGCCTCCCGGACGCAATGGCAAACATTAGCTGATTCTCAATTTGGGTGTAGACGGCAAGCGGTCCGTCCACGTTCACGCAAAACTGCAACCCGTCTGACATGCAAACTTCCTCCAAGCCCCAATCCTACAATCCGAAGCGGCACTCCCATAATACGCACATTTATGTTATCAACGTGCCCTCTAGGATTCAAGTCGGAAGTTCGAAATCCTCAGCCGTGCCAAGCGCCAGAATGAACGGAAGTCGGAAGTAAGCCCTTCATTCCTCGGACAGAGTTGGTCATCACAGCCGCTTGAAAATGGTAAGCTATTGATCACATTGAGACCTTCTGTATTTGACAGTCATTACCCTCCGCGTCAAGTAAAGTCACTAATCTGCACTGCAACAGTCTCGGCAAACGCTATATCCGGTAACCTATTCATTACACGCCGTGCCGTCTAAGAACCTCAGTTTCTCCTGCAATGCTCGCCGTTGAAAGTACCTGCCGCAAGCGGACTTCCTCCTCCCCTGAGATGATGCCAATCGAAAAATGTGTTGGCTTTGTGTAGAATTCGATGAGCAGACCGGAGTGAAGGCCACGTGCAAGAAGAAGCTGGAACGATTGACGCGTTTGGGCGCGCAATTCATGACCTCCGTATTTCCGTGACGGACAAGTGCAACCTGCGCTGTCCGTACTGCATGCCGGAAGAGTTCTATCATGAGGAATATGAATTCCTTCCAAAGTCGGCCTTGTTGACCTTTGAGGAGCTCGTCAGGCTTGCTCGCCTGTTCGCCCAATTGGGGGTGTCGAAGCTGCGCATCACTGGCGGTGAGCCCCTGATACGAAAGGACTTGCCCGATCTGATTTCCATGTTGGCCGCGGTAGACGGCATTGCCGATATCGCCCTGACCACGAATGGTATCTTGCTTGCCGCTCGCGCCAAGGCCCTCAAAGAGGCCGGGCTTCATCGCCTGACGGTAAGCCTGGATTCACTGGACGATTCCACCTTTGCCCGCATGACCGGGGGCCGCGGCAGCGTTCGCGCCGTTCTGGATGGAATTTCGGCGGCAGAAACCGCGGGCTTTGCGCTGATTAAGATTAACGTAGTAGTCCAGCGCGGCGTCAACGACGACACTGTAATGGACCTTGTGAGGCGCTTTCGCGGGACCGGTCACATTCTTCGCTTTATCGAGTACATGGACGTCGGGAACATGAACGGTTGGCATCCGGGAGATGTGGTGCCCTCGAGCGAAATCTTGGCCCGGATCGACGCGGAGTTCCCTCTTGAACCGATCTCGCGGGGGTATCGCGGAGAGGTGGCATCCCGGTACCGTTGGTGCGATGGCACCGGCGAAATCGGTTTTGTATCGAGCGTGACCGAGCCATTCTGCCGCGACTGCACTCGGGCTCGCCTTTCCGCGGACGGAAAGGTGTATACCTGCCTGTTCGCCACACACGGGACGGACCTCCGTGGGCCGCTTCGGGCGGGCGTGGACGATGACGGCTTGCTGTGCATCCTGGAAAGCATGTGGCGGGTTCGAAAGGACCGCTATTCCGAACTGAGAACGACCATTCGAGCGGAGCATTCGCCTGACAAGAAAATCGAAATGTATCAAATCGGGGGATAAGGGAAACTCACCGGCTATGTTGTCCCATGTGAACGAAAGCAATCAGCCCCAAATGGTGAACGTCAGTGATAAAGCCGTGACCAAACGCGAGGCCCGCGCCCAGACCCGAGTGCTGCTGCCGGCCCGCGTGGCGGAGCAGTTTGACGGCGGCGACCTGCAGACGAAGAAGGGCCCGGTCGTGCAAACGGCGATCCTCGCTGGCGTCATGGCGGCCAAAAAGACAAGCGAACTCATCCCTTTGTGTCATGCAATCGCCTTGGAAGATTGCGCCATAACCATCTCGTTCGACGCGAACGACGAACTGCTCATCGAATGCCGCGTCGTGGCAACTCACAAGACGGGCGTAGAGATGGAAGCCCTGACAGGCGCCACGGTAGCCGCCCTGACGGTCTACGATATGTGCAAGGCGCTCTCCCACGACATCGTGATCAAGGAGACGCGGCTCCTCGAAAAGCATGGAGGCAAGAGTGACTACGTCCTGCGACCGGAGTAACCACGGCAAACGCGACCGGGTCTCCTATCGGTACAACCCGTTCGAGATTGCGGTGTGGGGGCCCTTCGTACCGGAACGCGGTGCGCTTGCGGCGCATTTGGCGTTTCATCTCTCGTCGCAGTTCCGCGTTGGTCAGGTCCTGGAACGCGAAAGCGGGATGCACCCGGACTCCGTAGAGCTTATGGGGGTCACCCTTATCCGCGGCGACGGCCAACACGGCTATATGTACCCAGAGGCGATGGATGCCATGCTAAAGCCGCATGCCCTTCTTGATGTGGATTTGGTCATCGTCGAAACCCAAGAAGACCTCCCCATGCCGAAGGTTGTGCTCCTGGGGGATGGACCGGCTCCAGACCTGTCTCAGGTTCTGTGTTACGCAGCACCTAAAGAAGCCTGTCCAATCCTCCCCCCCACCGCCAACTTCTTCGAAACCGGCGATTCAGTGGCCATCGCGTCGTGCGTCAGCGAATATCTCTATCAGTGTGCCGATGAGACCCCGCTCCTGGGTCTGGTCTTGGCGGGCGGCCTGAGCACGCGCATGCAGCGCGACAAGGCAACCCTCATGTATCACGGCAAACCGCAGGCCATTCACACCGTCGAACTGCTGCGGCAATTCTGCGACGACGTGTTCCTTTCAAGCCGTCCCGACCAGGCTGATGACCCTCTACTTGCGGAGCTGCCGCAGATCCACGACCGGTTCGTTGGATTCGGGCCTCTAGGCGGCATCCTGTCCGCGATGAAGGAATACCCCACTGCCGCGTGGCTTGTCGCGGCATGCGATCTACCCTTCATGACAGAAGCATCGCTCAGGACGCTCCTCGAAGCGCGCAATCCATACAAGTTGGCCACGGCATTTCGTAGCGTCAGCGACGGGTTTCCGGAGCCTCTTTGCGCGATCTATGAACCCAAGAGCATTTTCCGGCTGCTGCACTTTCTTGCGATGGGGTATCATTGCCCCCGCAAAGTGCTCATCAATTCCGACACAAATCTGATCGAGCCAGTAAACGAAACGGAGTTGACCAACATCAACTATCCCGAGGAATACAAAACGGCGGTGGAAACGATTGCCGGGCGTCAGGAGGACATTTCATGACGGCGGGTGTGGAAAAGCGCATTCGTGTGCGCTACTTCGCCATCCTGCGCGAGCAGCGGGGGGAGATGGAGGAGGAGTTGGAGACGGACGCCGAAACGGCGGGCGATCTCTTCTTGAAGCTCGCCGATGAGTACGGCTTCACCTTGGGCCTCGACCGGGTAAGGGTTGTCGTGAATGACGAGTTTCGCGAATGGAACACATCCCTTGCCGAAGGGGACACGGTTGTTTTCGTGCCGCCGGTGGCCGGCGGGTAAGCCACTTGCATTCCCACCCGCATTGCTGGTGAAATCACAGCGCACCATTTCGCAGTGGACCACTGCATGATCGGTTTCCCCGAAAGGGAAACGCAAAAGGAGACGCGCCCATGTTCAGCGCTATCGGACGTTGGTTTAAGTCCATAATCCTACTTCTTACTGGCCGCGTGGATTCCTCCCGCAGAGGATTGGACACGAATCCGCATGTGATCCGCGCTCGCTACGATCAAATCGTCCGCGAGAAGACGGACCGTATCCAGCAATTCAAACAGGCCGTCGCGGGGCTGATCTCGCAGCAGGTGATGAAGATGTCCAAGGTGAAGACCCTCTCGGAAGAGGTGGCGCACCTTGAGCGGCTGCGATCCGGTGCGCTGGCAAAAGCCAAGCAGACCGTTGCCCAAATGCAGACCGCGGGCAAGAGCATGGAAGAGATCAAGTCGAACGAGGACTACATGCGCTGCCTCGCCGCATACAACGACTTCTCCTCGACGTTAGAAGAGAAGAAGGCCCGGATAGCCGAGTTGGAAGAGGACGTCGAGGGATTTGCCAAGCGAATCAAGGAACACAAGATCCAGCTTGAATCGCTGATGCGTGAAGTCGACAAGCTGAGAAGTGAAGCCGTGGACGCCGTGGCCGAGATCATGACGGCCAAGGAAGAGCGCGAGATAGCGGATACGTTGTCGGGAATCGCACAAGACGGCACGGCGGAAGAACTGCTGCGGCTTCGGACCATGCGCGAAGAGGCAAAAGCAGAGGCGCGCGTTTCCAAAGAGTTGGCGGGAACGGATTCACGCGCTCAGGAAGCGGAGTTCCTCGAATACGCAAAGGGCACGGCTGCCTCTACGGAGTTCGACCAGTTGCTTGGCTTGGCACAAGCCACCGAAACCAAGGCCGCCGACAAAGATAAAGCGCCCGCCGAAAAGACTCCGCTGCCCGAATAGGACCATAGGCGGAAAGGCAACACCATGACCGCGCCCGACTATACCTTTCTCCGTTCGGCGGGCCGTATCCTGAATTCCGGACAAGCGCGCACGCTCGTGCTCACCGGGAACGTGTACGATCTGTTTTGCCTGGCCAAACCAGACGGCAGCCAAGACTTCGTTACCTTGCTCGATTTCCTGGGCGCGCAATGGACGCTCCCGAACGTCATCCTGGTCGTATACGAGATTAACGGCCCCGTGCGTTTCGCCAACGACGGCGACCGCGACAAGGTGAAGGATGCATGGCTGAAATGGCGAACAGGACTTGACGCAAACGAAATCGCTATCAAGCGCATGCTGTCGTCGGGGAAGGAAGCGGTCGAGCACGAGGCGCTGGGCGTGGCGTTCGACGCGAATCTGAAGGCCGCTGTCGGCAATCCCACCGTCGCATTGGAACTCTTCAGGCAGATGTGTCTCTGCTCGCGTTCGTCGAAAGGCGACGCGCCGCTGTTGAAGGAAGACCTGCTCATTCTGATTGAATCCGCGGATTTGCTGATTCCGGAAGGCGAGATCACGCGGCTCTCCGACGTCGACCGCCATCGCGTCAATATCTGCCACGACTGGTTTGGCGATCCCGGCTTCATGAACGGCGGAGATTCGGTCGTATTGCTCGCCGAGTCGCGCAGCCTCGTCAATAGCCGCGTATCCCGTCTCCCCCAAGTGCTCGAAGTGACCGTGCCCTCGCCCGACGAGACCAACCGCCGCCAGTTCATCGACTGGTTTATGGAGTCGAAGGGGAAGCCGGCCCCACTGCAGGTGTGGAGCACGCCGGATGATTTGGCGCGCTTCACGGCGGGCCTATCGATCCATGCCTTGATGCAATTGATGAAGGGCGCTCAGCACGAACGAAAGACCCTCACGCTGGATCTGGTGATTGACAAAGTCGAAGACTACATCAAGAGCCAGTTGGGCGATGACATTGTGGAGTTCAAGAAACCTTCGCACAATCTGAACGACGTGGTGGGCTTCGCGAAGCTGAAGCAGTTTCTCCGCGACGAATTGCTACCCCGCTTTCGCGCAACGGGACCGGAAGCCCTCTCGGGAGCCGCCGTGGCCGGGGCCATCGGGGGCGGAAAGACGTTTATCTTCGAAGCGGTCGCCTCGGAACTCGATATGGTCGTCCTGGTGCTGAAGAACATCCGTAGCCAGTGGTTTGGGCAGACGGATGTCATCTTCGAGCGTCTGCGCCGCGTCCTCGACGCGTTGGCGAAAGTCCTTATCTTCGTGGACGAGGCAGATACGCAGTTTGGCGCAATAGGCCCGGAAGCCCACGAGACCGAGTGCCGGCTTACGGGCAAGATCCAAGCAATGATGTCTGACCCCAAGTCCCGCGGGCGCGTCGTGTGGCTGCTGATGACCGCGCGCATTCACCTGCTCTCGCCCGATTTGCGTCGTCCTGGGCGCGTCGGGGATTTGATCATCCCCGTGCTGGACCCGGAAGGCGACGACCGCACCGAGTTCGTGAAGTGGCTCGTCGGCGGGG
>JBHEKO010000766.1:0-8798 GCA_041859475.1 Candidatus Hydrogenedentales bacterium | reverse complement strand
CACTGTTCGCGAGACGCATATGAACTCGAAGAAGAAAGCCATTCTTGATCGCATCCACCATCTTGAAGACGCAATTGCCAAAGGACGAGAGTATCTGGAAAGCGGGAAGCACGCACATTGGCATGGGTTTCGACCATTGTTTTTCGACAAGGTGAGCGGCGGCAAGATATCGCCGCCCCACAAAGATTGGATAAGGAACGTGTTTCTTGCGAGGAGTGAAAAGGAACTAAGGACAGCTCAGGACGAATTGGACAAGCTTACATAGGTGATGCACTATCAAATAAGCGCTCGCTGAGGCGCGCCCCCCTCGCGGCCGTGGCCGGGTCAGAAGACTCTGCCACAGCGGGGTCCTGAAAACCCGTCGTTGCTTCCACTTTCCTGACGCACACAGTCTCTCCCCACGCATCCCCAGTTTCCGGGGGCCACTGTGCTTCATTCTGCGGTAGAGGCAGGCTGGAAGCCTGCACCACAAGCAGAGCGACTAGCGGGGCTGTCAACGCGCTTGTGCTTGCTGGATTCTACTCTCGGAACTGGGGATGCGCCACTCTGTGCCGGCGGAATTTGACAAGTTCCCCGCCACAAGGCTATGAATACGCAACAGACTATTGTCCCGATAGTTCAAAGGATAGAACAAATCCCTCCTAAGGATTAGATCTGGGTTCGATTCCCGGTCGGGACACTTTTCATTGCGGGCCGTGTCGCCCGTTGTCCCCCACCCTCCGCGCCGCGTCCTTTGTGTTATGCGTTGGCCAAGTCCAATTCCCCGACCGCGGATGTGGCATGATTCAGGACGACGCCGTGCGCGAGTTCGAGGCTGGTTGGCGGGCCGCTGGCGCCTCGGAGGGCTGCGTAGACTTGCGAGCCGAGGAAGGCTCGAAGACGCGAGGCGATCGCTTCGCAATCTTCCTGCAAGCAGAGCGCGAGGACTACACCGGCAATGCCTGCTCCGGTCAGGGACGCGCCGAGGGCACCCGCATCGAGTGCGACATCGACCAGGGCGTCCAGTGCGGGCGTGCTCGCCCGGTAGGAGCCTGGGCATAGTTCGATTGGAGTCCGAGACTGCTCCAACTGCGTCAGGGCTGTATCGCTCACGCCGTATCGATACGGCGTTCCCGCATGCGTGAACTGCCGGTCATCGTCGTGGCCCACCGACATGAGAGTTCCGCACGCCACGACATCGCCTTCTTGAAGATGCTCGAAGAAGGAGCGCGCCCTTTCCGATTCCGCGATACCGAACAGCAGGGGTCCGCGCACATCGAAGGCGTGAGGGCGGTCTTGCTCGGATACACTTCCGAAGCACTGTCGATATGTGGCGTCCAGGTTGGGCAATTCGTACCGCCCACGCAGTGCGTCCAGTTCAATCTCCACGGGAATGCGTCGCAGGAGCGCGTAGAGAAATTTCACTCCTCCGATATCCGACAGGCCTTCTGTCGAGAAATCCACGAGCGACCGCAGTTTCTGGGCGCGTTCGGCCGGAATCCCGAAGCGGACGGTTTCCTGGCGCGCGATTTCCATGGCGATGGAGTAGGCAAACCGGTTGCGCGTGTAGTCGACCAATTGCGGTCCGCTGATCGAGCGCTTGGTAAACGAGTTGATCACGAGGACGCGAGCCGTATCGGGGATGCGCGCGTATCGGGCGGAGTTGATACCACCGGCGTGCGGAGCAAGCGTCAGGTTCACCACGGAATCACGCGCGCCCAGGACTTCGGCGGCTTGGTCGCCGCGGCCGCATCGCGACCCCGTGTACCATTCGGCATCCTGAGCCAACGCGATCAGTTCTTCGGACGAAACGGACTTCCCGTGCCGCGCGAGCGTGGCGGAGACGAGGGCCAGGCACAGCGCCGCAGACGAACTCAGCGCGGCGCCACTCGGAATGTCGCTGCCCACCACGCCGTGAAGCCCTTGGATCGGCTCGCGCGGGAAATGATGGGCTACACGAACGACCGCGCCGCGGACGTAGTTGGACCAATCGCCGCGGCTGGCGTCAACCATGTCTTTCACTTCCGGCGACGTGATATACGTCATCCAGTTGTCACTCGACTGTGGCGAGAATCGGGTCTCCGGCACTGGAAACGAGGCATCGTCGAATTCCGGGACGATGTTCGCGAATAAGACGCGACGGTCGTCGTTGGGAGACATACTCACGACGACCTCTCGCTGATGCGTCGCCAAGTTGAGATAGCCGCCGTGTGTATCCACGTGCATGCCGCGAAGATTGATTCGCCCTGGACACCGGAACAGCCTGACGGGTTCATCTCCGTATCGCCGTGCGTGCGTGGTAAGCACGCGCCGAATCAACGCCAGCCGCTCGGAGATAACGCCAGCGTCTGGGCCGTAGACCGTAGCGAGTGCGCGATGCGTGCCTGCATCGGGATTGGCGAGGGAATCGAGCAGTGAAACCGCGCTTAGGTACGAGCGGCGGGGGGCCTCGTCACTGGTCATAGCTCGTGCGGATGTTGTATTGCTTCGCGAGGCTATGAAGTTCGGCCAGTAGCTCGGGAGTTTCTCCGGCGCGCGTCATCTCGCCGATGATCCAGTAGATACGGCGGAAAGCCCAGTTCCGTGCAATCTCTTGATCGCCCCGCGAGGCCTCGGTCAGGTCGGCCTGAAACACGACTTCCTTCTCGGCAGGGCCGGCTTGGCCGGTGAGACGCATTCCAAACAACCGATCCGCTGAAGGGTCGAAGCGGCCATAGATCGTAACGGCTTGCCCTTTGTAGAAATCGGGGATCTGCTTGGGAAAGATGTTTGCGTCGTCCAATCCGCCGAAATCGGCGGCGCAATTCACAAGAATCGGGTCGCTAAGGCGGCTGAAGAATTTGGGCAATTCGCTGCCAATCGATTCGATTTGCGGGACCACCGACGCCTCGCCCTTATTCCGATAGGCCAGCAAGTCCAGCAGGTACTGGTTCACGGTCTTGCCGCCGCCGAAGGCGAAAATGGTCTGGCGCAATGCGTTTTCGTCGGTTAGCGAATTGATGATGGTCCGTCCGTCTTTAATTCCGGAAGTCGGGCGGCCGTCGCTCATCAGCAATACGATTCCCGGCACACCTTGGCGCGGTTGCTCGGAGACTACAGGAAGGATGCCTTGGTAGACGTCGGTTTCGCCTTTGGAGACCACGCCCGTCAGGAATTCAAGGGCCAGTTTCTTGGTCTCGGCCGTTGCAGGCACCAGCCCGGACTGAAAGAGGGTTGGCGTGTCTCTGAATATCACGACGTTGAACCGGTCGTCGGCGCGTAATCCGGAGACCATCGACCGTACACCCTTGGCGGTTTCGTCCAATTTCCGCTGCGTGATGCTGTTTGATGCGTCGATGATGAAGGTCACATCTTTCGAGAGCGGCGCGATGTCTTCGCCTTCCTTGGGCGCAATGCGAAGGCGGAAGAATCCTTCTTTCTCTCCCGTAGGGACGAAGGTTTGTAGTTCGAGATTGACTACGTCGTCCAGCGGAAGCCGGGTGTTGGCCTTCTGAATGTCCGAGACAATCGGAGCACGGGCAATCTTGCGCTCGAGCGGGAGTTCGGGCAGAGATTTCTCTTTGGGACGTTTGGCTACATCGGCCATAACGCCGGGCTCGCGGGTAGGCGCTTCCACCAACGCACCTGAACCCGGCGACGCGGAACCCGGTGAACCGGGCGCGCCCGAGCCGCCCGCGACCAATCCTTCTCCTTGACCAGAATTGAAGACAATGACCTCGTCGGGCATCGCCGCGGTGCTGCTTCGAAGGGTGGGCATCTCATCCTTTTCGAGAATGCGATCGGGGCTTGGAGCGACAAGACGTCGGGCGACTTCAATTTCGCGACGCGCCACGTCCTGCGATATCTCGACAATCTTGGAATCGATTTCCTGGGCAACCGCCTCGGTCTGTAGTTGATCGGGCAAGGACTGCACCGGCTCATCGGCCAGGCGCTTCGCCAAGTCAGGAATGTCCACCGGTGCATCGGTACCCGCTTCCGCTGGCGACAGGCGCTCTGCCATTCGATTCAGCAGGTCTTCGATAGACTCGGGTTGCGTCCCGAGGCCGCCTCCCCCACTTTCTTGGCGCGCGTCCAGGCGTTGCAGCGCCGTTTCCTCGACGACGTGAACGCGGAAGGGTTTCAATACATTATCCGGCGGGAGCGTGCTCGCCATGATGCGAAGCTGAGGAGAGATGGCAAGGAGAAGGCCGTGCGCCGCGAGAGAGACTCCCGCGCTGAGGGCCAACATTGTCCGCCGGCTCATCATGTCACGATACCGCCTTGCCAAGTTCCACAAGCCGGGCTTTCGCCTTGCCTGCTTGCTCGCTGTCGGGATATTCCTTGATCACGTCCTGGAACGCGCGCACGGCCTGATCGGCGCTATTCATCTTCTCAAAACACAGCCCCGCGCGCCACAACGATTCCGGAGACAACTCCGCGTGCAGGAACAGAATGGCCACGAGCATATAGCTCTTGGCAGCCGCTTCGAAGTCTTTCTTCTCGTCGAGCAACTCCGCGAGCCGAAAACGCGCATGGGCCGCCGTGTTGCCTGTATTCGTATTTGCCGCTTCTTCATAAAGCGTGAAGGCCTTGTCGCCCTGCTTCTTCTTTTCGTACAGCTTGGCCATGTGAAATTTTGCGTCGATAGCGGAACTGCTGAGAGGAGCAGTCTTCACGACCGCTTCATAGAGCTTAATCGCCGCATCCGGCTTATCGGCGCGCTCGCTGCACTCGGCGATTTTGAATTGGACGCGTTCCGGGTTCGGGTAGCCGGGCAGCGCCTTTAGCATCGCCTCGAATGCCCCGGCGGATTCGTCCCACTTTTCCTTATCGAATAGGTATTGCCCGACCCACGCGTAGCTCATCTCGTTGAGGCGAGCGTCGGGAAAGTCTTTGATGACACGCGTGAATACCTCCGCCGCGCCATCGAGGTCATTCGTTGTGTAACGGGCCAACGCAAGGCCCTCCAGGGCCCTGCCTGCGTACACGCCTTTGGGGTCCGCGTCAAACGCGGCCTGATAATTCTCGATTGCCTTCACAGGGTCTTTGGCTTCGCGCAAGAAATTGTCCGCAACCCTGAGGAGAGCCTCGGGTCTATGCGCACTCTGCGGAAACGTCTCCACAATTCGGGTGAATGCTTCCGCGCTCGCCTGATAGTCCTGCATGTTGTGGTACGTGATGGCCAGTCGATACAGCGTGTTTTCCTGCGCCACGGGATCGGGATTGGACTCGAGAATCCGCTTATACTCTTCGATCGCGTCTTTGAACGCGGCAGTGAAGAACTTCGCATCTCCCACGCGAAGGATTGCCTCTTGAGCAAGGGGGCTGGTGGGATACTTCGCGGCGAACGTCGTGAAGACCGTCGCGGCCTCGTCGTTTCTGTCCAGCTTCGCGAGGCACTCCCCCATCTTGAACAGGGACTCCGCGCTGAACTCGCTGTCCGTGTACTTTTCCGCGACGAGTCGAAACTCTTGGTACGCGTCGTTGTAGTTGCCCTCTCCAAAGAGGATGACGCCCCTCAGAAATGCGGCATCTCCCTGGAGGACTGGGTCTGTCTCCGCGCCCAAGAAAGAGGCGAGCTCTTGCTTGGCTTCTTCGGGCTTGCCGCTGAGATAGTGCGTCCACGCGATTTTGTACTGCGCACGCGCCGCGAATGGAGAATCCGCATATCCGGTTCGGATCTGTTGGTACGCGGCCACGGCCTTATCGTACTCTTTGCGCTGCTGCAAAACGTTTGCAAGCAGGTATTTCAGCGCTTCGACGCCGGGCGCATTCGCATTCTTGTCGACAAGCGCGCGGGCGGCCGCCTCGGCTTCGTCCAGTTTTCCCGCATGGTAAAGCGCCCAGGCTTGCCCGTTTGCGGCACGCGCAGCATAGTCGGATTCGGGGAACTCCTTCTGCAAGTCCGAATACGCCTTTTCCGCGGCCTCAAACCACCCGATCTTGTCGTATGTCTCCGCCGCGCGGAAGCGGCATTCGAGCCGAAGCTTCTCGTCCGTAGCACTGGCCGCGACACCGGAGAACTCGGTCGCGGCCCCTTCGTAGTTGCCTTGGGCGAGATTCACCAAGGCCAATTGATATCTCGCGTAGGGCGCCAACGGGGAATCCGGGATCTGCTCAAGAATTGCCCGGAAGGCGATTGCGGCGGCATCGTTGTTCTTTCGGTCGTACTCCAGCTTTCCGACGTAGTAGAGCGCATCGGCGCGCACTTCGGGCGGCGTCTCGGCGGCGGTCAGGCCGGCCAGAAGGGGTGCGGCTTCGTCGAGCTTCTTTTGACGATAGAGGATTTCGCCTTTGCGCACCATCGCCCGCTGCCGATTGAGCCCTTCGGAGGAGGACTCAATGAGCTTGTTGAAGGCATCCAGGGCTTCGTCGTATCGGCTCAGGCTGTATTCGGATTCGCCGAGGCGATAGAGGGCGTCCTTTAGATTGGGACTTTCCGGGTACTTGCCCACGTATTCGCGGTAGGACTGTGCGGCCATTTCGAAGTAACCGCGGGCAAAAAGCCCATTGGCCAGCTCGAAGTCGGTTTGACCAGGCTCATCCGCGACGCAGGTCAGGGCTGCGGCAAATGCAGTTAGCACGAGCGCGAATAATCGAGAAGACAACAAAGCGGTTACGGTACGCGGCATGTCAGGGCGCTCCTTGACGGTCCCCCGTGACAGCGGCAAAGGCGACGTTCTGGATGTCCGCATTGCGGCAGCAATTGAGTATCGCAATGGATTGCTTCAGGGCCGAATCGCCGTCGCCCCGGATGATGACGGCGCCGCCGGGGAAATTCTCCGCCACCTGATACAAGACGTCTTGAAGCTCTGGAATCGTGAGCGTGCGGTTGTTGAGGACAATCGCCCCGTCATCCTTGACGTTGATGATGATCTCGCCCCGGGTCCGTTCGATGGGCGACGCACTGTCCGCAGTCGGCAGCGAGACATCAATCTCACTCTCCAAGGCGCCGTAGACGGTCGTCGTCATGAAGAAGACCAGCGTCAGAAAGACGATGTCGATCAGCGGCGCGAGCTGAATGCTCTCGGTTTGCTCCTCGAAGCGGCGCGCGATTCTCATGATTCCTTGCTCCGCGTCAGCAACTCGATGAATTCGGTTGCCTGCGCCTCCACCTCGGAAATGACGCGGATAACCCGGCCGCGAAGATAGTAGTAGACGAAAAGCGCGGGAATGGCAAGGAGCAACCCGGCCAAGGTCGTAATCATGGCTTTCGAGACGTTGGTCGCCATGGCGATGCTGCGTGCTTGGGAATCGGCCATCGCGATGGTTCCGAAGGCTCCGATCATTCCCCAGACCGTGCCGAGCAATCCGAGAAGGGGCGCGAGAGAACCGATGTTGTTCAAATAGGAAATTCGCTGCCAAAGTTCGGTGGCGCCGCGCTCGCCTTCACTTTCCATGGCCTCCTGGATGACGTACCGGTCGTGGCCGTGCATTTTGAGACCGGCCTTCAGTACGTTGGCGACGAGTTCTTCGCGTTCCTCGCACATCTGGTAGGCGCCGCGCAGGTCTCCGGACTTAAGTTGGCTGTGGGCGCGCTTGACGAAGGTTGGCGGGACTTCGCGGCGGGGCGTGACCGTGGCGAGGAGATAGATGGCCAAGAACAGGGTGACGACGCTCAGGAGCATGATTGCCCAGAGGATCGCCCCTCCCCACTTGATCATATTCCACAGGGTGATCTGGGAGAGTTCGCTCTCGGCGGTGGCTTGTGTGACGACGGCAGGCGGTGCGCCGGACGCGCCAGTTGCAGGACCTAGTTGGACGGGCGCAGGGGTTGCGGGCGCTTGCCCCGCGGTGGCCGCTTCTTGAGCCACGCCAACAGACGCCCACATCATGACTGCCGCGATTAGGCATAACCCTGCCCGCACCAATGACTTCATTAGGGTTTCTCCTCCGTTGCTCTCACGGCCGGCCACGTTGCGCACCACATTCGGAATCGAGCCTGAATCGGCAAAAGCAAAGGACTGCCCCTTGCTCGCTATCATCGCAACGACAGTATTATGCCCTTACGGGCCAAAAGGTTGCAACGAGAAGAGGGTTTGAAACGCTGGTACAAACCGAGGGTCATGTTCGGGTCCCCCGATGCGCAAATGGTCTACTTCTCCGCCTCGCCAAGAAGGCCGCCCCGCATTTGTCCCAATTTGATTCCTTGGAGCATCAATTGTAGCTCCGCGGAATTGTCCGACACGTCTGTCCCCGTCTCCGGAGTAATCAGCTTCCCTTTAATAAGGGAGTACAGGCTGTCGTTGAAGGATTGCATCCCTTCTTCGCGACCTTGCTGCACTGCCAGGGGAATCTTGTTGATTCGGTTGTCTTTAATGAGCTTCTGGACCGCAGGAGTGTTGAACATGACTTCGCACGCGGGCACGCGCCCCACGCCGCTCGCACGCGGCAGAAGCCGCTGGCACATGATCGCCTTGAGGTTAAGGGATAGTTGGGAACGCACCTGGTCCTGTTGATTCGAGGGGAACAAATCGACGATGCGGTCAATCGTTTGCATTACATCGGCGGTGTGCAGCGTGCTAAACACGAGGTGCCCCGTTTCCGACGCGGTGATTGCCGCCTGGAAGGTATCCAGGTCGCGCATTTCTCCGACGAGAATGACGTCGGGATCCTGGCGCATAGCCGCACGCAAAGCCGTGGAAAAACTCTCCCTGTCGATGCGGACTTCGCGCTGATTCACCACCGACAGTTTGTCTTTGTGCGTATATTCGATTGGGTCCTCAACCGTCACGATATGGCACTTGCGTGTCGCGTTGATGTAGTCGATGACCGCGGCAAGGGTCGTGGACTTTCCGCTTCCCGTGGTGCCCGTAATGAGAACCAGACCGCGCGCCAAA
>JBHEKO010000665.1:0-3849 GCA_041859475.1 Candidatus Hydrogenedentales bacterium | reverse complement strand
GGCGAAGACCGATTCATCCGGCGGATTCTCCGGACGGTTGGCCCACGACGGCTCGCCGGTCTTGTTCGGCACCCAATGGCCGAAGCGGGGGATGCGTTCGCCGGACGGGTCTTTTACGCCAAACAGATCGGCCATGGTCGCGAGTGGCTGTTTGTTCTCGTCGAGCGTGGGCACGCAATCGGCAATCACGACGCCGCCGTTCTGCACAAACGCGGCGATGCGTTCCGCGACGGACTTGGGCAGGAGCTTGACGTCGAATAGGACCAGGACGTTGTATCCCTCCAGCGTGTCGTCCTTCACTTGTTCTTCGTGGAGCATGTCGAGTTCGCCGAACGCGCGCAGGAACAACTCGAACGACAAGCCGACGTTGAAATACTCCTCCTGCATTTGGAGGTAGTGGGTGCGCGGAAAGAGCATGCATGCCTTGGCCTTCATCTTGGGCATGCCGGCGAGACGGCCGCCCGTCTTCTGGATGAGGCGGAGGCCCTCGCCGAGCGATTCCCAATGCTTGGCGTCGACGGGGATGTCGTAGGCAGTGAGCAGAAAATCGGCTCCGTTCGCCACGGCGGTGGTGGACATCTCGCGTTCCGACCAATGCATGGCCTGAAGGTCCGGGCAGAGGTAGTTTGCGAACCACGCGGGATTGTAAGTGCCGAACCAGAAGCCGAGCTCCTTGTCATAAGCGCAGGTGAGGCCGCGCATTTGGGCAAACGAGTAATGCGTCTGGCTGATGCGCGGTTTCGGAAGTTTCGCGCATTCGCCGAAGCGGAAGTCGAACATCATGTACGGATAGATATCGAACACGAAGGTGTCTGCGAAGTCGCCGCCCCAATGGAATACATCGTCGATGGCGATCTCGCTGTGCGAACTGTAGCCCGCGCCGAAGGTGTTGTGGCTGTCGTGCGTCATCACTACCTTGAACGAGGGATCGATTGCCTTGATTGCCTTGTACACCTGACGCCAGCCGTGTGGAAAGACATCGGACTGGAAGTTGATGAACTCGAGCCATTTCTTTGGGTCCGAGCGAACGGCGTCGAGGCCGGTGGGCAGGTCGTACCCGTAGCGCTTCACGTACTCGGCCTTCTCGGGTTCGCCGTAGGCGAAGGATTTCGGCCCCCAGTGGAATGGCTCATCTTGGAACGGAAAGGCGTTGTAGAGGCGCGGCACGCTTTTGATGCCCGCCAAGCTTCCCTCAACCGCGGCGCGAACCGTTGTGGCATATTCGGGCGAGAAGACCGACGGCACCGGCGGCGCATCGCGGCCAAACTGCTCCAGTGCGCCGAGATGCGCCGTGATGAACATGCCGCGCGATTGCGCGTATTCGAGGATGAACGCCTCTTCCTCCGGCGGGCGGTGCGTATCCATTTGGATCCCGCGGAAGCCGTGGGCGTAGATGTTGTCCACCGTGGCGCGCAGCACATCCTGGCTTAGCGCGCCCTCTTCGCCTTTCCAACCTTCGCCGGACGGCACCGGCGAGAACTGCGTGGCCACCGGAAAGAAATCGACCACCGAAACGCGCGGCTCCGCCGCCGCCGGATACGCCGCCAAGCATGCGATGGCCAAGCACGCAAAGGGAATCGAAACACGTTGACGCTTCACGAGAGTACTCCTGTTGACGATCGGGGTAACCGATGCGTGCACTATCTTGCCTCTTGTTGGGGCTGCAATTCGATCCAGTATCTCCGGTACCTTTTTCCGGTCTTGGAGTCCGTCACTACGTTCTCGAGACGCCCCCCGTTGCGCTCGATGACGCCGATGGAGGGGGCATTGTCCGGATCGACGGTAAGCAGCGCCCTTCTTTCGCCTAGCGTGCGCAGTTCGTCGAGGGCTAGACGCAGAGCCTCCTTCGCGTAGCCTTTGCCGCGTTGATCGCGGCGGATGAAATAGCCGATATGTCCACCGTGCAACCGCAGGTTGTCATTCAAGCGATGGCGGAGTCTGAGCATGCCGGCGAGCGCGCCGTTTACGTCGATTACCCAGAATGTCGTCTGCGGAACGAGTCCTGGCAGCAGCGTGGCAGGGTCGGTCATGTCGAGGCATTGCTGGACATACTCTTCCACCGTGGCTTCGCCGGTGTGAACGGGGGTCCCTCCGAATCCGTTTTCGCCGCCTGCCAGTTCTGCCAGGAATTCCCGCAATCCAGGAGGAAGAACCGGAGATGCTGCTTCGAGCCGTATCATTCTCATTTGCCCCAATCGTGCGTGTACTCTGAGGAACCCTGTGTGCTCCGGCGTAACGAGCGCTAGGACGAAGTCCATACGGCAAACAATCATGCCATAATCGAACGCTTTGAAGAACTCGTAGTCCGCGCGGAAGTTGGGTGCGCCTCCGGCCCAGTCGACAGCGAATTTACTCGCGCCTTCAATCAACGTGTGAAATACTCACAGATTGTGCTTGACGCGGACCGTGATGTGTGATATTTTCACAGATGGAGCGCGATACAAGGGGAATGTGAAATGGCGGAACTCAACGAGAACGAACTGGAAGCCATGCGGGTGTTGTGGGAGCGGGGGCCCTCGAAACCCTCGGAAATCCAGGAAGAGTTCGGATGGCCGATCGAGAACGCCACGCTGCGATCGGTTCTCCGCGTCCTGATCGAGAAAGGCCACGTCTCGCGGCGCAAGACCGGCAAGGCCTTCGTTTACCGCGCACGAAGCTCCCAGCGCGGCATCCTTTCTTCGATGGCTCGAATGATGGCCCGCGTCTGTTGCGGAGGCGACCCCGCCCATCTCATCGCTCAACTCATTCGCAACGAGAAGCTCTCCGAAGAGGAAATCGTGGAGTTGCGCCGCATCGCGGACGAGAGAATCTCGGAACCGCGACGGCAGAAATAAGGAGGCGCTATGCAAGCCTGGTTGGAGTATGCGATGGAACTACCGCTCGCCGTCTCCATCGCGGTGAAGATAACTCTCGTGCTGGCCGCTGGATGGGTGTTGCACCTGAGTCTCCTCCATTGGAACCCGCGATGGCGCGTGTTGCTGTGGCGCGGCGTCATGCTGGGATTGATTGCGGTCCCGCCCGCGGAGTTGCTGCTTCCACGAGTTGCCGTGCCTATACCGGCGCCCACGGCGGCTGTTCAGTCGAGTCGAACAGAGGCCGCTTCCGGCTCAAGGGTCGACTTCCATGCGATCGCATCGAGCGAACCTGCGGCGATCCCCGTCGCTGCCGGCGCACCCGATCCCGTGTCCGCATTCGCTGCGGCTTGGGACTGGATAAAGGCGCACTTGGCCTCGATGGTTCTATTTGCATGGGGCGTAGTCGCGGCAATTTTCCTGATGCGGGCCCTCTTCGCGGCGCGTTGCCTCCATCGACTTCTCGTACAAACCTGTGTGGCGCCTGCGCCGTTTCGCCGGCTTCTTGCGGACATTGCACATTCGCTTGGCGCTCCGCGAGGGGCTCAACTGCGCGTGACGTGTCGTCTTACGTCGCCTTTCCTGGCTGGGTATCTGCGCCCGATGATCGTCATACCGGAGCGAATGACATCCAGCCCATTTGCTGACGATCTGCGGGCAGTTTTCGCGCACGAATTGGCGCACCTAGCCACGCGCGATCCCCAATGGATGGCCATCGCTAAAGTGCTTTCCGCGCTCCTGTGGTTTCACCCGTTGGCGTGGCGGCTACGCGCCGCACACGAGGCCGCGTGCGAATCCGTCAGTGATGGCGTGGCCGCGGAGTTCGTTGGTGGCGCGCCCGTATATTCGCAATCTCTGGCGCGTCTGGCCCTCAATCTGGTGGATGCCGAGCCGTTGCTCTCGGGGGTACCCGTGCTCCGGACTTCCGAGATTACGCACCGTCTTCGGCGGCTCAAGCGCGGTATCCAATGCGCGGCCCTTTCGCGACCGTGGGTCA
>JBHEKO010000711.1:0-7596 GCA_041859475.1 Candidatus Hydrogenedentales bacterium | reverse complement strand
GGGTCCCATCTACCAGGCGGGAACCCTGTCAGGCAATCCGCTCGCGACCGCCGCAGGCTTGGCCACGCTGGACGTCCTGGCGTCGCCGGGCGTCGTCGAGACGATCGAGCAATCGCTTGAGACGCTGTGCGATGGGCTTGGCGCGTTGGCCCGCGAGGCGGGTGTCCCCGTGTTCCAGACCCGGGTTGGCTCGATGGCATGCATGTTCTTCCACGAGGGTCCGGTGCGCAACTATGCGGAGGCAACCGCATCCGATACGCAACGCTACGCAGCCTTCTTCTGGACCCTGCTTGAGAACGGCGTGTACCTGGCCCCCTCGCAGTTCGAGGCCATGTTCATGAGTTCGGCGCACGGCGCTGGCGAACTCGATAGAACGCTTTCCGCGGCAAAGAAGGCGCTTGTTGCGATCAAGGCGTAGTAGATCGTCTCGACGGAAGCGGTGAGCGGATATTCGTTGGTTGGCGACGGAGCTGGCTGGAAGCCAGCAGTACAACCCGCGACTAGAATTGACACAAACACCTCGCTCGGATGCGCGTATCAGGTAGACGTAGCGGTCGACACTCCTTAATGCGGAATTGCTTTGCCGTACGCCGTGGGATAGGCTTCCTGTTCTGGAGGTTTCAGCAACATGGATTTCATTAAGAGTCACAAGATCATCACCGGGGTTGTCCTAATTCTGCTGTGCGTTGGGGGCTGTTTCGGGTATCGCATCAAGGGTCCGTATCGGAGTTATCGGCTCGATATCGCGAAACCCGCGCCCGGAGGAGCGGCAACGCCGGGGACGCTCGAAGTTGGCGTGGCCACGCGCAACATTACGCCCGACCTGAGCACGTACGACTCGTGGACCGATGCCGACAACGATGGGCGCTACGACGAAAAGAAGGGCGATACGTGGCAGGACACGAACGGCAACGGCAAGATGGACCTCGTGTGGATGGCGGGGTTCTCGAACAACCGTCCCGCCAAGGGCGTGCACGACAGCCTATGGGCGCGGGCCATCGCGTTTCGCAACAACGGCGTGACCGTCGCGATGGTCACCCTCGACAGCATTGGCATATTCGCGGAGAAGTACATCAAGATCCGCAAGTCCATCGACCCCAGCCTGGGGATCGATCACGTTGTGTTCTCGTGCCTGCACAATCACGAAGCGCCCGATACCATGGGGATCTGGAGCTATTCGCCGTTGCGGCCCAAGTTCGACTACGCCTACATGGAATTCGTGCAGAAGTCGTGCAAAGAGGCGGTCGAAGAGGCCGTTCGCAATCTTGAGCCCGCGGACATGATCCTGGCAGAGCAAGAGATCAAGCCGGAAGGCTTTGTGGACGATAGCCGCCAACCCATCGTGTACGACCTGAAGGTTTGTTGCGCGCGGTTCGTGAAGCACGGAACCGACGAGACCATCGGCACGATGGTGTCGTGGGGCAACCACGTTGAAACGCTCGGCTCCGACAACTCGCTGCTGACGTCCGACTTCGCTCATTTCCTGAGAGAAAGCGTCGAGATGGGGGTCAGCAATCCGGGCGGCGTGGACGGACTGGGCGGCAAGTGCCTCTATTTCCAGGGCATGGTAGGCGGCCTGATGACGCAACTGCACACGACGGTGCCCCATCGGGACGGCATACAGAAGTTCGAACGTGGAGACTTCGATAAAGCCGAAGCCCTTGGCGACAATCTGGCCGTCGTGGTCGTGAATACGCTCAAGAGCGATAAGGCGATCAAGGTGGAGAAGCCCCAAGTGGCCGTGGTCGCCAAGACGATGTTCGCCCCGCTCGAAGGGCTGTATGGCTACGCCATCATGTTGGGCCTGGTGCATCCCGGCTGGTTCTGGGGCAAAGCGCGCACCGAAGTGAATGCCATCCGAATCGGCGACCTCGAGATCCTGACAATCCCCGGCGAGCTCTATCCCGAGATTGCCGAGGGAGGCATCGAATCGCCCGAAGGCGCCGACTATCCCGGCGAACCCGTGGAAGTCCCGCCCTTGCGCAAGGAAATGCGCGGCAAGGTCAACATGATCTTCAATCTGGCCAACGACGAGATCGGCTATATCATCCCCAAGACTCAATGGGACGTGAAGCCGCCCTACGCCTACGGCCGGACCGATGACCCGCAGTACGGCGAAGAGAACTCCGGCGGTTCGGACGTGGCAGCCGCAATCCATCGCGAGTCGTTGGCGGCGCTGCAGAAACTACACGAAATCGCCCCGTAGAGCATCCAATCGTTGTAGCCCTGGCAGGATTAGGGAGGTTGTGGCGATGGAAACGGTGTTCTATGAAGAGAAGCAGATGATTGCGGGCTGGATGATTGGACTTATCGTAACCACGACAGTCGGGACCATTGGGTTGGTGTCTGTTCTCGCACAGGCGAGCAAGGATGCCATCCCAATGCCGCTTGCCGTGGGCTTGATCGTGTTCACCATCCTGCTGACGCTGAACTTCTGCGCGATGCGGACCATCGTTCGCAAGAACGAGGTCTATGTCCGCTTTGGCCTGGTCATTCCGTACTATTGGAAGCGCATCTCGCTCGATCGGGTTCGTGTTTCATCTCCGGTTACGTATCGTCCCCTGCGCGACGCGGGCGGCTGGGGGATCCGATATGGGAAGTTTGATGGACAAGCCACCGTCTTTCTGAATATGCGCGGCAACGAAGGCGTGTTTCTGGATTTGGAAAAGCACCCGTACATTATCGGTTCACAAGATCCGAAAGCCTTGGCGCGCGCTATCGAAAAGGCGCGGTAGACCGTCATTCTCCACCGTCAAGACGCTTTCGCGTAGACTGCCTTCGCGTAGGGCGTTCCAGGTAGGGCGCTTTCGCGTAGACTGCTTTCGCGTAGGGCCTTCTAGGGTAGGGCGCTTTCGCGTAGACTGCTTTCGCGTGGGGCGTTCTAGGGTAGGGCGCTTTCGCCGAAAGCGCCTCTTTGTATACTCCGAAGTCCGCTGTCACCCGCCCCCTATGGTCCAATGCTCAAGTGAACGCACGCAAACTGCATTGACCTCGCATCTTCGCCCCATTGACTCCGGCTCATGCCTTGCGTAGGGTTAATCGGGAGCGGGAAACATCGCTCAATCTACGAAAGGGGATACCATGAGATTTCGGCAGGTAGTTTTAGCCGTCGCGCTTGTCGTGATGGCATTGTCGCAGGCGTATGCGCAGGGCACGTCGCTCACGCTGTACGTCGCTACGAATGGCAATGATGCATGGTCTGGAACGCTCGCGGCGCCAAACACCGGTAGCTACGATGGGCCATTCGCAAGCATTGCCGCGGCGCGTGACGCAATTCGCGCAATGAAGAAGAACGGGGCTTTGCCAGGCCCGGTGACGGTGGTGATTCGCGGCGGAGCCTATCGCGTTACCGAACCGATTACGTTCACGCCGGAAGATTCCGGCACGCGCGCGACGCCCATCACGTATACGGCGTATCCCGGCGAGTCGCCTGTTATTAGCGGCGGGTCGGTGATCGCGGGGTGGAAGCAGGAAGGCAACCTGTGGACCGTGCAGTTGCCCGAAGTCGCCGAGGGCAAATGGTATTTCAGCGCGCTGTGGGCAAATGGCCAGTATCGTGGGCGCGCACGCACGCCAAACGAGGGGTTCTTCCGCACGGCGGGCAAAGCGCCGGAATTGAAGGACGCCACCTCGGGCGCCGCAACCGACCGGTCGAAACTGGCATTCGTGTTCAACGAGGGCGACATTCAGCATTGGGAAAATCTCGACGACGCGAATCTCATTGTGTATTTGTCCTGGGACGTGGCCCAAAACCGTATCGCATCCATCGACGACGAGAATCATATCGTCACGTTCAAACAGCCAGCGAATTGGGCCTACGAGTATTGGGGACCCAAGCAACGCTACATCATCGAAAACATTCGCGAAGGGCTTGACGCGCCGGGCGAATGGTATCTCGACCGGAAGAGCGGCGTCTTGACGTACATGCCTCGCGATGGCGAAACGCCAGAGACGACTGAATTCGTTGCCCCGCGCGTCGCGAATCTCGTGAAGTTCGACGGAAAAGCCGCGGAAGGAAAGTACGTCGAGTTCCTAACGCTCCGAGGTATCGCGTTCAATCACACGGAGTTCACGATTCCCGCCGAGGGATTGCGCGACTATCAGGCGGCGTTTCCTGTCTCGGGCGCGATCGATGCGTTTGGCGCGCGGTTCTGCACCATCGACACGTGCGAAATCGCGCATATCGCCAACTACGCGATCTGGCTGCATGCCGGCTGCCAGAACAACCTGGTTCAACATAACCACATCGTCGACATGGGCGCAGGCGGCGTGAGGATTGGCGAAGGTGGAAGCCCTGCATCCGACGCCGAAGCGGCGGTACACAATGTCGTCGACAACAATTGGATACACGACGGCGGCAAGATACATCCCGCGGCGGTGGGCGTGTGGGTTGGGCGTTGTTCGTACAATCGCGTCTCGCACAATGAAATCAGTGATCTCTACTACACGGGCGTGTCCCTGGGATGGTCGTGGGGGTACGATCCAAGTTCCGCCAACCACAACATCATCGAGTACAACCACATCCACAACCTCGGCAAGTATCTGCTGAGCGACATGGGCGGCATTTACTCGCTCGGAATCTCGACAGGGTCCATCGAACGCGGCAACCACATCCACGACGTGTATTCGTATGCGTACGGCGGCTGGGGGTTGTACACGGACGAGGGCAGTTCCGACATGCTGCTCGAAGGCAACCTCGTGCACGACACGAAATCCGGCGGATTCCATCAGCACTACGGAAAAGAGAATCGCGTGCGCAACAACATCTTCGCGTTTGCCGCGGAAGACGAGATTATCCGTTCGCGCGAAGAGGAGCACCTTTCGTTCTTCTTTGAGCGGAATATCGTCCTCATCGACAACGGGAGGTTGCTCGGCAGCAATTGGACCAACAACAACTTCCGCAACGACTACAACTGCTACTGGGATGTATCGAAGCCGGAAGTGAACTTCAAAGGCAAATTATTGGCGGAGTGGCAGGCGCTTGGGCAAGACGAGCATTCCATCGTTGCGGACCCGCTGTTCGAAAACCCCTGGGCACGCGACTTCCGTCTACGCGCGGACTCTCCCGCGATCAAGCAGTTGGGATTCGTACCGATAGACGCCAGCAAGGCAGGACTCTACGGCGCCCCATCCTGGGTCGATGGACCCAAGCGGGTAACCCGTGCGCCGTATGGTCCGCCCGCGGAGTAGCACGGCCAACACAAAGCGCGCAGCCAGCCGCGTGAAATAAACTGGGGCCTTCGGCAGCATCTGCCGAAGGCCCCAAGTCTTGTCGTCAAAAGCTAGACCTATTGGGCTGGTGCAGCGGGCGCAGGAGCTGCCGGAGCCTCAGGCGCGGGCGCCGGAGTTGCCGGGGCCTCTGTCGTCGCAGCAGGCGCTTCCGCCGCCGCTTCGCCTGCCGCGGGAGCCGCTTCGGTAGCCGCCGGGGCCGCTGCGTCCGGAGCCGGTGCGCTGCCATCGGCCGGCTGGTCAGCCGCTTGAGGTGCATCCGCTCCCAGCACGCGGGCAAGGACCGTTTGGTCGATCTCGTAGGGGTGCTGGTCGCGCATATAGCGGAGATAGTCTTCGATGCGCTTGCGTTGTTCGCCTTGCAGCAGCATCTGCGAAAGCCGCTCGCGCTCCTTGGGATACTCGTTCGTCCAGGCATCTTGGCTGGCCGGCGTCTTGGAGATGAGTTCGAGGAAATACGCACCGCCGATCATGTCGGCGACCGGACCCACAAACGCGCCCGGTTCCTTCTCGCCAAGCGCCGCATATACTTCTCGCGGATTCCACAGAGGACCGGAACGAAAATCGTAGCTCTGCACTTTGAACCCGGTAAGCGTCTTAATCTCGACTTCCAGATCGGGAAACGCGGTCGGAATTTCGCCGACGGACTTCACCTTCTCGGAAACGCTCTTCACGGCTTCCATGGTCTGCTTCCGGAACTCTTCGGACTGCCGGATTGCCGCCGTTGCATCTTTCACGACATCTTCCCGGACGTTCTCGAGCGGCTGCGGAATTGCGGGGTCCACTTGCGTGATCTTGCCGACGTAGATGTTGCGCTGCGCGGGGACTATTTCGGACAGTTCGTTCACGGCGTACTTGGCCATGCCCGTCCGGAACATGCGCGTGTCTTCCAACGGAACGTTCTCGATGTTCAGCGAATCGATGCTGAATGGGCCGGAGGCCTTGACTTCCAGTCCAAGCTCCTTCGCCGCCGCCGCAAGGTCGCCTGTCTCTTTGGCTTTCGCGGCCAACTGAGTCGCTTTCGCTTCCTGCGCGGCCTTCTCTTCATCCGTCATCTTGGGGCGCAATAGAATTTCGCGGGCGCGAATATCGCGCGCGCCAGCCACTTCGCTGGTACGCTCTTCTTCGACTTTGTAGATGGCATAGCCGCCGGGCGCTTCGACGACTTCGCTCACGTCGCCAACCTTAAGGGCAAAGAGCGCCTTGCGATGCTGCGGCGTCGTCAGGGTGTCCGTAATCCAACCGATGTCGCCCCCGCGATCCTTGTCGGGGCCTTCGCTATTCTCGGAGGCAAGCTTGGCGAAATCTTCGCCGGCGCGGGCGCGCTGAAGCAGCTCATCGGCCAACGGCGGCTTGGGAGGCATCGTCGTGATGGCGGCGAATTCCGCGTGCCGCACTTCGGGAAGCGCGTACTGCTGCGCGTTCTCTTCGTACTGCTTCTTGATCTGTTCTTCGGTAGGCGCGATCTTGGGGCTTACCGTTGCGTAGCGAATATCAAGCGAGGTCTGTTCTTGCTCGAACTGCTTCTTGATCTCCGCTTCGGATACGCGCGCGCCCGCTTGCATGCGCTCGACCAGAAGCTGGCGTCCGATCTGCTGCTGCACCATGGCATACCAGCCATTCCAATTGATGTCCGAGCGTCCAACGGTTTCGTTCCAGAGCTTTGCATCGAAATTGCCGTTTGCGTCGCGAAACTCCGGCCATTCCTGCATTTGCTTCTGAATAAAGTCTTTGGCAAAAACGAAGTCTCCCGCTTCGACTTCATTGGAGATCAATACGTTGCTGACCAATCCTTCGATAACCCGCGGCACGGTTCCATCGGACAGTAGATCTTGCAGGGTCACATCGCTGCCATACTGACGGCGGCGCGCCTGCTCTTGACGCAAGGCGTCTCGGAACTGTTCCGCGGATATGGGCGAGCCTTCGACCGTGGCGATTGCGTCGGTTTTGCCGCTGGACCGATTGTTTTTCGACCCGCTTCCCGCCGATCCGCCCCAGTAGATGAAGGTGACGATGATTGGAACGAGAAAAATACCCAGAATTACGCGCTTCTTGCGGCGCATCATGTCTTGCATCAAATGAAGCATGCTACAAATATCCTCCGAAACGCGGAAACATGTAAAACGTTACGCCTAAGAAAAGGCGCAAGTTGCCCACGGTCATAACCCAAGGAGCGTAGCATACGCGCGCAAAACCCCGCAACTAACGGATTGTGTTGCGTGCGGGCGCTGGATTCAAACTGTAAGTGCAACAGAGTTTGCAGAGAAGACTTCGTAAGGGGTTCGGTATTTGAGTTTTTTCCTGGGTCGATTGTTGAGTTCCTGGACAAGGGGTTGAAGTTGTTCCTGTGAGAGATACTTGAAGCTC
>JBHEKO010000697.1:0-6987 GCA_041859475.1 Candidatus Hydrogenedentales bacterium | reverse complement strand
CATGGCGTCGTCGTGCACAACTTCCATGCCGCGACCGCCCAACACGTAAGATGGGCGCACGATCACCGGATACCCAATGCGCTGCGCGACTTCGAGGGCTTCGTCCACGGTGGAAGCTTTTCCCGCCTCCGGGTACGGAATGCCCAATTTCTGCATGACGTGCCTGAATCGTTCGCGGTCCTCGGCAAGGTCGATCGTGTCCGGCGAAGTCCCGAGAATCGGCACCCCCGCATCTTCCAACTCGCGTGCCAGATTCAATGGAGTTTGGCCTCCAAACTGCACGATGACGCCTTCGGGTTTCTCTTTTTCGTAGATGCTGAGGACGTCCTCCACCGTGAGCGGCTCGAAATAAAGCCGGTTCGACGTATCGTAGTCCGTCGATACGGTCTCGGGATTGCAGTTCACCATGACCGACTGGATGCCGAGGTCGCGCAACGAAAAGGCCGCGTGAACACAGCAGTAGTCGAACTCAATGCCCTGCCCAATACGATTGGGCCCGCCGCCCAGGACCATGACTTTGCGCCCCGTGATTTCCGGAACGCGATCGGGCGCGTTGTACGTGGAGAAGTAATAGGCCGCGTCTTCAACTCCGCTTACCGGCACGGGCTCCCAGGCTTCCGCAAGCCCCAGCGCGATGCGACGCTGGCGCAAATTCGATTCCGGCGCGTTCAGAAGCTTCGCAAGGTACTTGTCGGCAAAGCCATCGCGCTTGGCCTCCAGCAGCAGATCGTCGGGAAGCACCTTGTCGCGATACTGTAGAATTCGCTCCTCCAACGCAACGAGCTCTTTCATCTGCCCGATAAACCACGCCTTGATATGCGTGAGCGCGTGAAGTTCGTCCACGCTCGCGCCCTTGCGCAAGGCTTCGTACATGATGAACTGGCGCTCGCTGGTCGCGTAGCGCAGAAGCTTCATCAATTCGGGGAGCGGCTTCGAATTGAAATCTCTGGCGAATCCAAGTCCGTGACGCCCGTTCTCCAATGAACGGATAGACTTCTGGAAGGCCTCTTTGTAGTTTTTGCCAATGCTCATCACCTCGCCGACGGCCCGCATCTGCGTCCCGAGTTTGTCTTCGGAACCGCGGAATTTCTCGAAGGCCCAGCGCGCAAACTTGACCACCACATAGTCTCCGGACGGCGTATATTTCTCCAACGTACCGTCGCGCCAGTACGGAATCTCGTCCAGCGTCAGCCCGCCTGCCAAGAGTGAGGAGACAAGCGCAATCGGAAACCCGGTTGCTTTGGAGGCGAGCGCCGACGAGCGCGAGGTGCGCGGGTTAATTTCGATCACGACCACGCGGTCCGTCTTCGGGTTATGCGCAAACTGAATATTCGTTCCGCCAATGACCTGGATAGCTTCGACGATATCGTACGAGTACTTCTGCAGACGTTGCTGAAGCTCGGGGGCAATCGTCAGCATCGGCGCCGTGCAAAACGAGTCGCCCGTGTGAACGCCCATGGCATCGACGTTCTCGATAAAGCACACCGTAATCATCTGGTTCTTCGCGTCGCGAACGACTTCGAGTTCGAGCTCTTCCCATCCCAGCACCGATTCCTCGACCAATACTTGGTGGACCAGGCTTACGGAAAGTCCGCGTGCCGCAATGGTTCGCAGCTCCTCGACGTTGTAGACAAGTCCGCCGCCCGTGCCGCCCATCGTGTACGCGGGCCGAAGCACGACGGGATAGCCGAGCGTTTCTGCAATGCGCTCCGCTTCCTCAACGCTGTACGCCAACTCGCTCTTCGGCATTTCGATCCCGAGCTTCGTCATGGTCTCTTTGAAGGCGCTCCGGTCCTCGCCCCGTTCGATGGCGCCAAGCTGAACGCCAATTACGCGAACGCCGTATTTCTCCAATATCCCCCTCTGCCCCAACGTCGCCGCCAAGTTAAGCCCCGACTGCCCGCCGAGGTTCGGCAAGAGGGCGTCGGGACGTTCCTTCGCAATAATCGCTTCAAGCGATTCGGGGTTGAGCGGTTCAATATACGTGTAATCGGCCATGCCGGGATCGGTCATGATCGTCGCCGGGTTTGAATTGACCAAGACGATCTCGTACCCCAGCTTGCGTAACGCCTTGCAGGCCTGCGTACCGGAGTAATCGAATTCGCACGCCTGACCAATCACAATGGGACCGGACCCGATGATCAGAACTTTCTTGATGTCATTGCGTCGAGGCATGGTTGTCCTTTTCTAGCGGAAGGTTGGACCGCTCTGGAATTGAAGCCCCCTGGATTCGAAGTGTTTACTGCTGCATAAGATAGACTGCCGTTAACATATTCTGTCGGCGCGACCCACGTGCCCGCGTGATACCGCGCATTGGCGAGACTATTCACTTGCACAGGCATTAGACCGAACCCAGCGCTCCTTTTCAAGTCTATGGCTTCAATGTAAACGCGACACACAAGGACAGCCTCTTGGTCAGGAGAAGCGCACTGGACAGCGAATTGAAGACCGTTCGCGCTACAATGCTCGGCGAAGCCTGGACGTTCTCAAGATCAGTGCACGGAGGGTAAGCGGCTATGTCTACCGTGAATCGCAGGGAGTTCTTGCGCAGGGCAGTTGCTACAACGGCTGCGGTTGCATCGTCTGGCGCGGTCAGGGCGGCAAGTCCCAACAATCGCGTCGTTCTCGGCATCATGGGCATCCATGACAGGGGAATGGACCTCGCGCTGGAGTTCGGCAAACGCAACGACGTCGAAATCCGCTACCTCGCCGACCCGGACAGCCGGCTTTTCGACGAGCGTGCGTCCGCCGTTGAAAAGGTCAATGGGAAACGTCCTGTATGTGTGCAGGATTTTCGACGCATCCTCGACGACGGAGAAGTCGACGCGCTCGTCGTGGCCACTCCTGACCACTGGCACGCCCTCGCGACGGTACTGGCGTGTCAGGCGGGCAAAGACGTCTACTGCGAAAAGCCCACCTCGCACAGCATATGGGAAAGCCGCAAGATGGTCGAGGCAGCCCGAAAGTATAGCCGTGTTGTACAAGTCGGCACACAAAACCGAAGCGCCGAGTATGTAGAACAGGCCCTCGAATATACACAGTCGGCGTCCTTCGGGGACATTCACTTCGTCCGCGTGATGAACAGCAAGTTGCGGGATCCGATGCCCCCTGCCTCCGACGCTGCCACGCCGGATGGCGTCGACTATGATCTTTGGCTGGGCCCCGCTCCACAGCGGCAATTCAATCCGAATCACTTCCACTACTCATGGCATTGGTTCTGGGCCTATGGCGGCGGTGATCTCGCCAACGACGGAGTACACCAACTAGACCTTGCCCGCTGGGTGGTCAACCGCGAGTTGCCCAAGGCGGTCTCTTCCGCAGGCGCCACTTACGCATTAAACGACACGCGCGACGCTCCCGACACACAGACGGTTACGTGGGAATTCGATACGGTAAGCGTCGCACTGGAGCAAACCCTCTGGACGCCCTATATGCGGAAGACCCCGCTGGAACTTCGAGATACTGGCGCGGTACAGAGCTGGCCGTTCAATGGAACGCGCATCGAAGTCTACGGCACGAAACAGTTTATGTGGCTTGGCCGCATGGGTGACGGTTGGGAAGCTTGCGACTCCGAGGGCAAGCCAATTGCCAAAGCACGCGGCCAGTTTGCGGCCACCAATACCCGTCACGCGGCCAACTTCATCGACTGCATTCGTTCGCGCCGGAAACCAAACGCGGATATCGAGGATGGACACTTTTCGACGCTTCTTGCGCACTACGGCAACATTGCATTCCGTACAGGACGCCGTCTCTATATCGACGCGGCTACGGAAGGTTTTGTGGACGACTCCGAAGCAAGTGCCCTCGTGAAGCGGACGTATCGTGTCCCGTGGGTCGTGCCCGAGAGTGTCTAGAAGGTGAGGCGGATACGTCCATCTCATAGCTGGAGGTCTTCATGAACAGACGTGATTTCATCAAGGTTTCAACTGCTGTGCCGGCGGCCCTCGCGCTAGTGCGAGCGGCTCACGCGCTCCCCAAGCGTATTCGCTGCGGAATGCTCGGCATCGACCATGCCCATGGGCTTGACATCTTTGAAGTATTGAGCAAATCGAATGACTTCGAACTGGCGGGCATCTGCGAACCCGACGATGCGGTGCGCCTGCAATTTGCTGCCATACCGCGCCTGAATGACGTCAAGTGGCTGTCGCAGGAAGAACTGCTCGGCGACGCCGCGCTACAAATGGTCGCCGTGGAAAGCGCTGTACCACGTCTCCTGTCGCTTGCCCGTGCCGCCGTCGATGCAAACAAACATGTTCATCTCGACAAGCCCGCGGGCGCGTCGCTGGATACGTTTCGCTCGCTGCTCGACGAAGCTACCAAGCGGAAGCTGCTCGTCCAGATGGGCTACATGTTTCGCTACAACCCGGGCTTCGATTTCGTCCGGCGTGCGGTCAAAGAAGGGTGGCTTGGCGAAATCTATGCTATCCACGGCAGCATGTGCACCAGCCTGCCTCCAGACAAGCGCAAACGCATCGCCATCTATCCCGGCGGCATGATGCTGGAACTTGGTTGTCATCTCATGGATATCGTTCTGCTCCTGCTGGGGCCGCCCAGCAAGGTCACGCCTTTCATCCGGCACGACGGCCCGCACGATGACGGCCTCGCGGACAATACGCTTGCTGTGCTTGAATATCCGCGCGCTATGGTCACCATCGAATCCGCTGCGATGGAACCCAACGCATTTTCCACGCGCCGGTTGAAAGTCTCCGGCACGAATGGTTCGATTGTTCTCGTGCCGCTTGAACCGCCGGCGGCGCATCTTTCACTGCGAAGTGATGTCGCGGATTACAAAAAAGGAGTACACGACATCACGTTTCCGGATTTGGAGCGCCATGTTCTCGACTTCGCCGATCTGGCGGCCTGCATCCGTGGAGACAAGGAATTCTCCTACTCGAAGGAACACGACTACGCCCTGCAGAAGACCTTGTTGCAGGCATCCGGCATGATCGCTTCAGGATAATCGCGCCCGCCAGCCTAGTGCGACCGCAACACCTTCGGATCGAACACGTTGCGCGCATCCGAATCCAGCGCCGACTTGGTGATCGCAACGGTCCCGTCGAGCGTCGCGTCCGACAGCTTCCACGACACCAAACCCACGTCACGCGGCGCGGGCTGATTCTTGTCGCTGTCCCCGGTCCGGAACCCCGTGCCAAACGCCGTCAACAGAGAGCCATCCGGCATCAGTAGCGTCGAAGTCGCTTGGCTGCTGGGCCACCAACTGTTGGGTCCCGTGCGGTTTCCTTTCCACCAATGCAGCACATACCGGTGGTCCAAGTCCCACGACTGGCCGTTGTCCTTGCTGATAATGGCTTCCACCGCGAACCGCGGAAATCCGTCCGCCGCATCCGTATATCCCTTGCGCACGACGTACGTCATCACCAACGTCCCGTCCGGCAACAGCACCAGCGATGGATGATGCCGTCCCCATGCATAGAGCCGGTTCAACGGGGACCACGTCTTCCCGTCGTCCTTCGATATCGACACGGCCAAGCCTTCGTAGTGGTCAAGCACCTCTCCAAGCGATGCAGGCTTATCGGTCCGGCAACCCGCCACCAAATCGCCGTTGGCCGCGCGGATGATTGTAATCTCGCTGGCCCCATCCCACTCCGGCACCTTTGCCACATCCACCCACGTGCGGCCCTCGTCCACGCTCGAATGGATATGCCCCTTGGAATAGCCAGGCCCGCCGTTCGATTCCCAACGTGCCACGTCCATGCTGTATCCGGTTTCGACGAGGCGCTTCACCGCCTTCGTTGCCGGATCTCGGTCTACGAACATCGGGTCCCATCCGTTCCACGTCGCGCCGTCCGGTGTTGCGGGTATCGCTCCGTAATCCTCCCACGTCTTGCCGAAGTCGCGGGTGAACCACCGATGCCCCGCCGTCACGAACGCCTTGCCGTCGCCGATATACGTGAGCCCAATGCCCATGCCCGTGTCCGGCTTACCATCCGCGCCGAGATGCATGAACTCCGGGGCGGACCACGTCGCACCGTGATCATCGCTATACAACAACATCGCCTGATGCGGGTAGTCGCAGCTCACAAGCATCAGCACGCGATCCTTCTCCGGCGCGTACGCGATGTACGGCACTGCCACCACGCGGTTCCAGGGCTCCGTTACAATCTGGAATTGCGCCGGCACGGAGATGGACTCCGAACCGTTCAGCAATTGCACTTCGTGAGTCCTCCACTGCGCTCCGCTCGAAACGGCGACCAGTGTCGATAACACCGCAACCCAATATCGTCCCATTCGCTTATCCCTCGGAGATGTTGTCCCATGTAATGCCGATACGTTTGGCAGCATACCCGATCGCATCCAGGTGATCCCCATACGCCATCATCCAATGCGAATCGCGCACTTCGCTCATCAGCTTCCTCCAATTTCCTTGGATGCGCACATCCTGCTGCGAACGGCAGATCTCGTAGAACGGATTCCCCTCGACCGTCCCCTTCATTCCCACCCAACGCCCCGTCGTATATTCGGGATCGATAAACGTGACTTCCTGGCCAACCGGGATCTCGACCTTCGGCGCGACGCCATACTCGGACTCGTAGTGCGTGACGAGCCGCGTCGGATCGTAGTGCTCGCCGTCCATGCGGCGCGGTCCCGTGCAATGCGCGCAGGTCACCACGGCCTTGTGCGGAAACGTCGAGTTGTGCATAAACACGGGCCTCCCCGAAACGTATCGCATCAGGATTCCCGCGGGAATCACGACAAAGTCCGATTCGCAGAATGCCGCATATCCCTCGTCGTTCAACAGCGCCAGCGTCAGGCATGCTGTCGTCTTGGATATCGGCATGATCGTGCTCATGCACTCTTTGATCGTGAAGATATGCGCGTCGTTCTCTTGCATCATTTGCTTGAAGATGCCGTACAGCACAAAGCCGTTTACGAGAAACTCGCGTTCAGTCTCCAGCGACGTTCCCGGTATGGCGAGATATTGATCCGTCCATTTCCGAGCGCACTGCATTGCCTTCTCGTCGGCAA